>DASQCY010000053.1:0-5140 GCA_035634495.1 Allostellaceae bacterium | reverse complement strand
CTCGATCCCCGCGTGCTCGAAGCGATGCTGCCCTATTTCACCGAGCAATTCGGCAATCCGCACAGCACGAGCCATGCCTATGGGCGCATCGCCGCCGCGGCGATCGAAGAGGCGCGCGCCGAAGTCGCCGCGCTGATCCATGCCGATCCGCGCGAACTCGTATTTACCTCGGGCGCCACCGAGGCGAACAACCTGGCGATCAAAGGTGCGGCGCATTTCGCCCGCCTTTATCCGCAGAGCGGTCAACCCCGCGATCACATCGTAACTCTGACGACCGAGCATAAATGCGTGCTCGAAAGCTGCCTTCAGCTCGATCGCGAGGGCTTCCGGGTCACCTATCTTCCGGTCGAACCGAGCGGCCTCGTCTCTCTCGACGCGTTGGCGGCAGCCCTCAGCGAGCGGACATTGCTGGTCTCAGTGATGGCCGCGCATAACGAGATCGGCGTCATCCAACCGCTAGCCGAGATCGGCGCACTGTGCCGGTCCAAAGGCGTGCTGTTTCACAGCGATGCAGCCCAGGCCGTCGGCAAGATCACGCTCGACGTCGAGGAGATGCAGATCGATCTCATGTCGATCTCCGGCCACAAAGTCTACGGACCGAAGGGTGTGGGTGTGCTTTACGTCCGGCGGCGGCCGCGCGTTCGCCTGCTGCCGCTGATCGACGGCGGCGGCCAGGAGCGCGGTCTGCGGTCAGGAACCTTGCCGACGCCGCTCTGCGTCGGGATCGGCCGTGCTGCGGCGATCGCGGCGGCGGAAATGGCGGATGAAGCCGGGCGGCTGCGCCGGCTCAGGGACCGGCTGCAAGCGGGTCTCGCTCGACGGATCCCCGGGCTTCGCCTCAACGGCGACGCCGAACGCCGCTTGCCGGGCAGCCTCAATTTCTGTTTTCCGGGGATTGCCGCGATCAAGCTGATCGAGGCCTGCCCGGCGATAGCGATCTCGACCGGCTCGGCCTGCACTTCGGCGAGTGTCGAGCCCTCTTACGTGCTGCGCGCCCTCGGGCTCTCGGATGCCGATGCCAATACCGGGATTCGCATCGGCCTCGGCCGTTTTACGACACCGGCAGAGGTCGATTTCGCGATCGACGCACTAGCTGCTGCTGCCGGCCGGCTCGCTGCCGAGGCAGCAGTGGCGGGGCAGGGGGGGTGCACCCATATAGGGAGTTGACATCTCGGCTCGAGCCGATGGTACGGAATTCGCGTTTGGAGCAGATCGGATGTTGGCGAGAAAGCAGGCCTTGTCGGTGACGGACGCTGCGGCGGAGCGCATCCAGGCGCTGCTCGCCAAGCGCGGCAAGCCGTCGGTTGGTGTACGGGTCGGCGTGCGGTCCCGCGGCTGCTCGGGGCTCAGCTACACGCTCGAATATGCTGACGAGAAGGGCAAATTCGACGAGGTCGTCGAGGATAAGGGGGTGACGATCCTGGTCGATCCGAAGGCGGTCATGTTCATCCTCGGGACCGAGATGGACTACGTCGAAGAGAAACTGGAAAGCGGCTTCACCTTCCGAAATCCGAATGAGAAGGGCCGCTGCGGCTGCGGCGAATCCTTCCACGTGTAGCGCGGCGCGGACAAGCGCGCGCAGTAGCCTGGCGTGAAGCTGTTCCAGATCGAGGAGCCGGACGGCGGACCGGCGGATCCGAATGAGACGGGGGCCGCGATCGGGATAGATGCAGGTGGCGCTCGGGCCGAGGTCGCATTCTCGGTTGGTGGGAATGCGCTGATGCTTGATGATCGCGCGGGGTTCGAGCAGGCTTTGACAAACCCGGCGGCGGAGGCCGGAACCGCGGCGTGGCAAGAGCTGCTTGAGGGGGCGCGCATGCGGGCCGAACGAGCGCTCGCGCGGCCGGTAACGCATGCGGTGGTCGTGCTCACCGCGGCACCGGATGCGGATGCCGCAAGGCGCTTGCACCAGGCAGCCGAAGGAGCCGGGCTCGAGGTATTGCGTCTCGTCGGCCGCGGTGAATTGGCGGCCGGTCCGGCCCCGGCGCTCGCCGCCGCGATCCTCGCCGAGGATCTGGCGCCGCGACCGGAACTAGCTGCCGCCCCGGATCCCGGCTGATGCCGAAGATGATCTTTATCGAGCGCGACGGAACCCGGCGCGAAGTCGATGCGCCGCTCGGCGCCTCGGTGCTCCAAGTCGCGCGCCGGCACGACATCGACATCGAAGGCGCGTGCGAAGGCTCGCTCGCCTGCTCGACCTGCCACGTGATCGTCGACCCGGACTGGTACGATCTGCTGAAGGAGGCGAGCGAGGACGAGGACGACATGCTCGACCTCGCCTTCAATCTGACGACGACATCGCGGCTGGGCTGCCAGATCATCATCACCGAGGAGCTCGACGGGCTGACGGTGCGGCTCCCCGCGGCGACCGGCAATCTGCTCTTCGGCTGACCCCGAATGGCTGCGCTCTTTCCTCGCCTGGTCGAGGCTTCAGAGGCAGCATGGCGAGCCTATACCCGGCATCAATTCGTCCTTCGGCTGGCCGCCGGCGATTTGCCGGAGGTGTCTTTTCGGCGCTACCTGGTTCAGGACTATCTGTTCCTGCTGCATTTCGCGCGCGCCTGGGGGTTGGCGGTCTATAAATCCGACGCATTGCCCGAGATGCGCCGGGCCCAACGCCTTGTGGCGGCGACGCTCGATGTCGAGATCGGGCTGCATATCGACTACTGCCGCGGTTGGGGTCTCTCGGAAACCGCACTCGCTGCCGAGCCCGAGGCGCAGGCGACGATCGCCTACACCCGTTTCGTGCTCGACCGCGGTTTGGCTGGGGATCGGCTAGACCTCGAGGTGGCACTCGCGCCCTGTGTTGTCGGTTACGCGGTGATCGCCGCGGAGCGGATGGCTGATCCCCGAACCCGGCTCGCCGGGAACCCTTACCGCGAATGGTTGGAGATGTACGCCGGATCCGACTACCAGAGCCTCGCCCGCGAGGCCGAAGCCGCACTCGACAACCAATTTGCCCGGCGCGGAGGGGAGGGGCGTGTCGCCTCTCTCGCCACGAATTTTGCCATCGCCGCAGGGCTTGAGGCCGATTTCTGGCAGATGGGGCTTGACGCAGCCGGCTGACGAACGGAGCAGGTCGCGCGTCGGATCGGCGGCTAGCATTGCCCGAAATACAACGAAAATCGCGTTTTTTCCACAAAATGGCCCAGATCGTCCGCCAAAATGGGTCGTTATTTCAGATGCTTACATCGAAAATACGTTACTCGGCGGATCAATGGAATTTTTCGAGAGGATCAACGAATTAGGATGCTGTAACAACCGAATTACAATGGAATTTTTGCGCGACGCGGAAGTGCTCGATATACAGCAGTTTGAACCGAAATGACGACTCCGCGGCTCCAGGAACCAGACCTCGCCGGCCAGCCCGCCGACCACCGCATCGTCGTCGCGATGTCGGGCGGCGTCGATTCGTCGGTGACTGCGGCTCTGCTGGTCGAGGGGGGCTTCGAGGTCGTCGGCGTCACGTTGCAGCTTTACGACCACGGCGCCGCGATCGGGCATAAGGGTGCATGTTGTGCCGGCCAGGACATCGGCGACGCCAGGCGCGTCGCCGACCGCCTCGGCATCGCGCATTATGTGCTCGATTACGAGGGCCGGTTCCGCAAAGAAGTGATCGAGGATTTCGCCGAGGCCTATCGCCGCGGCGAGACACCGATCCCGTGCATCCGGTGCAATCAGCGGATCAAGTTTCGCGATCTGCTCGGGACCGCACGCGATCTCGGCGCTTCCGCACTCGCCACCGGGCATTATGTGCGCCGGACAATCGGGCCGGACGGACCCGAGCTCCGCCGGGCAGCCGATCCCGCCCGCGACCAGAGTTATTTCCTGTTCGCGACGACCCGCGCAGAGCTTGAATTTCTGCGCTTCCCGCTGGGAGGACTCGCCAAAAACGAGACCCGCGCCTTGGCGCGCCGCTTTGATCTGGCGGTCGCCGACAAACCGGATAGCCAAGACATCTGCTTTGTACCGCAGGGATCCTATGTGCGGCTCGTCGAGCGGTTGCGGCCGGAAGCGGGCGAGGCCGGGGCCATTGTCGATATGGCGGGGCGAGTGCTGGGCCGCCATCGCGGCATCGCGCATTTCACGGTCGGCCAAAGGAAAGGGCTCGGGGTCGCGTCGGCAGAGCCGCTCTATGTGCTGCGTCTCGATTCGGAGCAGCGCCGCGTGGTCGTCGGTCCGCGCGCCGCACTCGCCGAGACACGACTGTCTCTTGGCGAGGTAAACTGGCTCGGCCGGCCCGCCAAGCCGGGGATGGCGGTCGCAGCCAAGCTCCGTTCGGCGCAGTTGCCGGTGGGGGCGAGGTTCTATCCCGGCGGTAGCAAGGAAGACGCAGTATTGATTCTGGATGCTCCAGCCGGCGCGGTGGCCCCGGGCCAGGCCGCCGTCCTTTATGATGGCGAGCGCCTGCTTGGCGGCGGCTGGATCCGGCGCAGCGCGGCCGCCGCGGCTTGACCCGTGACCACCCATCTCCTATATGCGGCGCCTTGCGGCGGGATAGCTCAGCTGGTTAGAGCAGGGGAATCATAATCCCAAGGTCGGGGGTTCAAATCCCTCTCCCGCTACCAGTTGTATCAATGACTTACCGGTAAAAATACGGTGGCCGAGCCGCAGCCTAGCTAGCATTCCGGCTAGCCTGCGGCGCGTCCCCACGGAGGGCGCGGTCTACGTCCGGCCGCGGGGCGAGGGCGGGCGCCTAGAGACTGAAGAACGCCGGCTAGCGGATAGAATCTAACGCTCAGTGCCCGCGCTGTAGGTCAGCTATGGGTGGACTGCGGACCTTCGCCAACCGAGGCGAGCGGCTAGGACAACGCCGATTCCGGACCTTCCCGCCCTCGCCCGGGAACGGGGCGATTCGATTAAGCTCGTCTCGTCTGCGGTTTCGGACCTGATGCCCCACAGCCAACCTTCCGCATCGCGCGCTGAGTTCAAGATTTACAGAGTGCTGAACGCTGTCCCACCGGCCTCCTACTTTCCACCGCGTGATCTCAGTCCACATGTTGTGCCCCGTTGATTGATCGACCGGGTTGCAGCTTACGAGTGTAACGCACGCATCGATCCCGGCCATCGCCTCGCCGCGCATCCGAATTCAGATGCGAGCGCTGGCCCTGCGCCTGGATGTAGTCGGCGGCGCGCAGCA
>DASQCY010000052.1:0-1699 GCA_035634495.1 Allostellaceae bacterium | reverse complement strand
TTTTTCCCCAATTAGTGGCCAAGCTTGTACCGCTTCGGAAGGGGGAGGAATTGCCAGACTCCCCTCGCCAAAGCGAGCAAGGAGCATCCGAACGGTTTCGGCCAAGCTGAGGGCGAGCCACGTCACCGGACCGAGCATTACGAAGAAGATGAAAACGGTAATTGCAACCGCCGCCAGTACGCGATGGCCATAAAGCTTTGCCAAAAGCCAATCGAAGATTGGGTAGAGCGCGACAGTAATGATGATGCTCCAGACAATGATCGTCAAAAATGGTCTGATCAGGATCAGCGACCAGTACCCCAGAAGGCCGAGGCAGACGATCCGAATTGCCAACACCACGAGTTCTTCATTTGACGCACTGATCTTCAGAGATCGATGATCGTCGTTCACTGCTGAGGTCCTCTCTGTGTCGAGATCAAAAGACGTTCTCGCAATGCAAGATACTGAGAAACTAGGCAGCATCGAAAAGCGGACACGACGCGGGAAGCCGATAAATGGAACTCCCACTGATCCTGATCTACGTTTCGATCTGTCTTGCCGTCTTCAAGATTTTCAAGATCCCTACCACCTATACCGCACAGTCCCGGTCCCGGCGTAGGTGGACGAGTGCGCGGCGAACTCGCCGTCGAACTTGGCGAGCAGCGTGACGCCGTTGGCGAGGCGTAACTCGGCGCCGGCGGAGGTCAGCGCAGAGTTCTTCGCAGGGGTGGCGCCGTCGACGATGAAGCTCGCACCCGGAAGCGCCTGGAACACGGGTAAGAGCGTCGGGTCGCTCACCCAGTCGTGCGCCCAGGCAACGCGCCCGCGCAGGGCCAGCACGGCGTTGGAGTAGACCGCCAGCACCCGGTCGAAGCGGGCGCCCAGCTCGCTCCTGGTGTCGGTCGCGTCGCGGCCATTGAAGGTCAGCGCAAAGCCGTTGGCGATGGCGTCGGTCTCGGTGTAGCCGGGCGTGTGGAAGCTCTGCGCCTGGATCGCGGCATAGGGCGTGATGCC
The DNA here is from genome assembly GCA_035634495.1 of Allostellaceae bacterium. Lineage (GTDB taxonomy): Bacteria > Pseudomonadota > Alphaproteobacteria > ATCC43930 > CGMCC-115725 > AP-15. The sequence continues at coordinate 706 of DASQCY010000052.1, read as the reverse complement.
GCCGTAGATGGTGGCGAAGCGATAGCCGCTCTCGATCCGCCCGCCGTAGCTCTGCGCGTTGAAGTTGGCGGTGAGGTGGTCGCCGACGGCGAAGCGGTCGGTCGACATCCAGTGATTGGTGAAGGCGAAGGCCGCGGCGAGATAGGCCGGACCCCAGCGGGTCGCGCCGTAGAGGCCAGCCTGGAAGGCATCGCTCTTGCCGCCGCCCAGCCCCTGCGCCAGGCTCCAATCGGTGCCGCCGCCAGCGAAGGCGAAACCTGCCACCGTATCGGGCGTGAGCCGATAATCGAGGCCGGCGGCGAAACCGACCGCGCGCGCGGAGAGATCATGGCTGCCGCTCACGGCGAGATCGCCGGTGGTGCGGTTGCTGCCGCCGTAGGCGCCGCCCCACGCGGTCCAGCGCGGTTCATAGACCGGCGCCGGCGCTGGGGGCGCCTTCAGCACCGAGGCATAAGCGTGCGCGATGTCCGGCGGCATGGTTTCACGCTCGGGCGCAAAGCCGAGCGCGGGATGGTCGGCGCCGCCAACTCCGCTGCGGCCATCGACGAAGGGATCGAGCATCGCGTTCAAGAACTGGTCGGTGAGCTGGAAGGCGACCTTTTGCGCGCCGGTCGCGGCCTCGCCGGAAAGCTGGTCCAGGGCATTGGTGAGACTGCTGCCGGTCAACCCAAAGAGGGAGACGAATGCCGGCGGCAGCGCGCCGCCG
>DASQCY010000051.1:0-3746 GCA_035634495.1 Allostellaceae bacterium | reverse complement strand
AAGGGCGCGGCGATCGCGGACTTGCGTTACGATACGCTCGCGCTCGCCGCTCTGATGCTGATCGCCATGATCATTGCGATCACCCGCTTCCGGCGCACGCTGGATTAAACGGTTTGCCGGCGCCGACATCTGTCACCCGGGGGCCGTCCTCGGGCTTCCCTAGGAACGGCGCCCCCGAATGGCAGCCGAGGGTTGACGCACCCTCCTCGGACGCATCGACCGCTTCACATCTGGGCGGCCGCTCGAGGCTCGCGGTCACCGCCGGGAGCGTGCTTTTACGTGCCGCGCATGCCGCGCGCGCCGTCCATGGACTGCGAGTGCTCGCCGCCCGGCTCGGAGATGCCGCACAATGCACTACCGGCGCTGCCCGCGTCGTCGGTCAGGGCAATGTCGCCGAGTGACAGGATTCCCACTAGGCGCTTGTTGTGATCGAGCACCAGCAACCGCCGCACCTTGATGTCGGCCATGTTCTGCACGATGTCGTCGAGTTCGTCATCATCGAAGCAATACATGACCTCTTTACTCATGATCTCCCGGATCGGCGTTTGCGGGCCTTTGTCGGCGCCGATCGCGCGAATGGCAATGTCGCGGTCGGTGATCATGCCGACCAATCTGTCGTTCTCTCCGACCGGCAGCACCCCAGCGTCGATCTGTGCCATCAAGCGCGCGGCATCGCGGATCGTCTGATTGGGACTGGCAATCCTGACGTCGTTGGTCATCGCTTCACTGACTTGCATGGTATTTCTCCTCACGTGTTGAACCGCTTTGGAACCGACGCGCGAAGTTGGGCCGCCGGGGCCGCGTCAAGCGGCAGGTTCGAAGGGTTGCCCCCGTACACCGGCTGGCCACAAGGCGCGGATGTTCTCCGGCAGCGCGCGGCGCACCTTTTCGACCTGGTACGGATCGAGGTGATGGTTGAGAACCTGGAAGGTCACGTGTGTGGCGTCCTTGATATTGACCGGCCGCACGTCTGCCAGACGCCGCGATATGTGGTCCAGGAACTGCTCCGCCGACCGTTGCTTGAGCGTCTGCTCGCTCGGGTGCCATTGGTCGTAGTAGAGACCGCGCACCAACAGCGGCAATTGCGCGCCGAGATGGACTGCTAGCCCGATCTGGAGGCGATCGCGCAGCGCGTGCAGAACGGCACCGAGCACATGCCATGCAACCTGTCGGTCGGGCCCGAGCTTGGCCATGATCTCGTCGAGCCAGATGTTGGTGGTCTGCAGAGTCTTGTCGAACACATCGAGACCGGTGGCGCTCATGTCAGTCCTCCCATGCTCGCACCGCGGTTCTCTCGGGGAACGCACGGTGCAGGGCGCGGTTCCGATGCGTCGATGCGGTTTTCGGTCAGCAGAAAAGTTCCGGCATCGCGGAAATCGGCTGAAAGTTCCTCCGCCGTTTTTCCGCTAACTGATTTTCCGACGACGGTCTCCTCATCGGAACCGTCGGATCGTTGCGAGGTTTGACAGGAGAGGGAAACCTGCTCGGCAAGAATGGCTGCAGGCCACCTCATATGGCCGAGAGCCCTCCTTCGGCGCGGACCGGAACATCGGAACTGTAGTGGGGCGACATCCCACCATTAAAGGGATGGACCATGGCAGCTGCTGGCGTCGCCCACGGGACTCACCACATCGGCGATCATCCGAGCGGATGGCGCCGCTACCTTTACTCCACTAATCACAAAGACATCGGCACGATGTACCTCGCGTTTGCCCTCCTGGCGGGGATCATCGGCGGCGCGCTGTCGATCGGGATGCGGATGGAACTGCAGCAGCCCGGTCTGCAGATCTTTGCGAGTTCGCACGCCTACGATGTGTTCACGACCGCGCACGGCCTCATCATGATCTTTTTCATGGTGATGCCGGCTCTAATTGGAGGCTTCGGCAATTGGATGGTGCCGCTGATGATCGGGGCGCCCGATATGGCGTTCCCGCGCATGAACAACATCTCGTTCTGGCTGCTGCCGGCCTCGATCACGCTATTGCTGATGTCTTCGTTGATGACGGGTGAGCCCAGCACGAGCGGGGCTGGAACCGGCTGGACGCTCTATGCGCCGTTGTCGACCAGGGGCCATCCCGGCGCGGCGGTCGATTTCGTGATCCTGTCGCTACACCTGGCGGGCGCCTCCTCGATCCTCGGCGCAATCAACTTCATCACCACCATCTTCAACATGCGCGCGCCGGGGATGATCCTGCTGCGGATGCCGCTGTTCGTGTGGTCAATCTTGATCACGGCGTTCCTGATATTGCCGGCGATGCCGGTCCTCGCGGGAACGCTGACGATGCTGCTCACCGATCGCAATTTCGGCACCACCTTCTTCGATCCTCAGGGGGGCGGTGATCCACTCCTGCACCAGCACTTGTTCTGGTTCTTCGGTCATCCCGAAGTCTACATCATGATCCTGCCGGCTTTCGGCATTGTCAGCCAGGTGGTCGCTACCTTCAGCCGCAAGCCGGTGTTCGGCTATCTCGGCATGGTGTTTGCCATGATCGCGATCGGTGCGATCGGTTTCGTGGTGTGGGCGCACCATATGTATACGGTGGGCATGACGGCCGGCGCGCAGGCCTATTTCGCGGTGGCAAGCATGGTGATCGCGGTGCCAACCGGCGTTAAGGTCTTTTCCTGGATCGCGACGATGTGGGGCGGTTCGGTCGAATTCCGCACCCCGATGCTGTGGGCGATCGGCTTCATCTTCATGTTTACGATCGGCGGGCTCACCGGCGTCGTGGTTGCCAATCCGGGCGCCGACCGTATGCTGCAAGATACCTATTACATCGTGGCACACTTCCACTATGTGCTGTCGCTTGCTGCTGTCTTCGGCATCTTTGCCGGCTGGTACTACTGGTTCCCGAAGATGACCGGCTACAGCTATTCCGATTTTCTCGGCAAGGTTCACTTTTGGGTTTCGTTCGTCGGTGCCAACACGATCTTCTTTCCGCAGCATTTTCTCGGGCTCGCAGGCATGCCGCGGCGGGTGGCGGACTACCCCGACGCCTTCAGTGACTGGAACTTCATTTCATCGTTGGGCGCCTACGTGTTCGCGGCCGGCATGGCCGTCTTCTTTGCCAATATGATTCTTGCATTTGTGCGCAAAGCGCCGGCGCCCGCCAATCCCTGGGGTCCGGGCGCAACCACGCTTGAATGGACCTTACCCTCGCCGCCGCCGTTCCATCAGTTCGACACCCTGCCGCGGATCGTCGCTCCGAGCCTCGACGGCTCGAGTCTTGAAAACCCAAACGTTGAGAGCTCAGGCGTTGAGGGCGCAAGTGTCGAAGGCCAAAGTGTCGAAGGCGCAAGTGTTGCGAGCTCCAGTAAACGCCCAAGTCTCAAACGTCCAAGTCTCAAACGTCCAAGTCTCAAACGTCCAAGTCTCGAACCGCGGCCGCCTGCCGGCGATTTTCATCGCCGCTGAGCCCCATCGCCGTTTAGCTCCGCCTTGCGGCGTGTTCCTCAAGGGATCCGAACGGGCGGGGGCGAAGTTGGAACCGCTGTCGGCGGGCCGGCGTTGAACCTGGGGCTGACGCGAGGCCGTGATGGCCGAAAATGCCCTGCGCAATTTCACCCTTAATTTCGGGCCCCAGCATCCGTCGGCTCACGGCGTGCTACGCCTCGTATTGGAGCTCGACGGCGAGGTGGTCGAGCGCGTCGACCCGCATATCGGCCTCCTGCACCGCGGGACCGAGAAGCTGATCGAGCACAAGACCTACCTGCAGGCGCTGCCCTACTTCGACCGGCTCGATTACGTC
>DASQCY010000050.1:0-9529 GCA_035634495.1 Allostellaceae bacterium | reverse complement strand
GTCGCCGATCAGGACGCCTTCGAGCGCAAGATCCTCACGATCCGCAAGCAGATCCTCAACCGCGTCGCTGCAATGGCCGAGGACCACGGCATGCCGGCGTTGCGCGATCTCTACATGCCGTCCTTCTCGACCCGCACGCTCGTCTACAAGGGCCTGCTACTGGCGCCGCAGATCGAAAGCTTCTACGAGGATTTGCGCAACCCGCTGACGGTCTCGGCGCTCGCTCTCGTCCATCAGCGGTTTTCGACCAACACCTTTCCGTCGTGGCGGCTCGCCCACCCCTACCGCTTCCTATGCCACAACGGCGAGATCAATACGGTGCGCGGCAACGTCAATTGGATGGCGGCGCGCCGCCAGGCGATGACTTCGGAACTCCTGGGCGCCGATCTCGCCAAGATGGTGCCGTTGATCGGGCCGGGCCAGTCCGACACCGCCTGCATCGACAACGCCCTCGAATTGCTCGTTATCGGCGGCGGCTATTCGCTCGCCCATGCGATGATGATGCTGATCCCCGAGGCCTGGGCCGGCAATCCGCTGATGGACCCGCAGCGGCGGGCGTTCTACGAATATCACGCCGCCTTGATGGAGCCGTGGGACGGCCCGGCAGCGATCGCATTCACGGACGGGCGCCAGATCGGCGCCACCCTTGACCGTAATGGCCTGCGGCCGGCGCGCTATATCGTCACCGACGACGACCATGTGATCATGGCCTCCGAAGCCGGCGTTTTGCCGGTGCCCGAGGAGAAGATCATCCATAAATGGCGTCTCCAGCCGGGCAAGATGCTGCTGATCGACTTGGAAGAGGGTCGCATCATTGACGACGCGGAAATCAAACGCGAACTCGCCGCCGAGCATCCTTACGAAGCCTGGCTCGAAGCGACCCAGTTCAAATTGTCGGAATTGCCGGACCTAGCCGAGGAGCACCGAGAGGCCGCCTCTCGCCAGTTAGCGCCGGCGCGGTCCAACGATCCGTCAGTTCGCCTCAATCTCCAACAGGCCTTCGGCTATACCCAGGAGGACATCCAGTTCTTCCTCGAGCCGATGGCACGCGATGGAGACGACCCGGTCGGCTCGATGGGCACCGACACGCCAATTGCCGCGCTATCGAACAAGCCCAAGCTGCTCTACAACTACTTCAAGCAGAATTTTGCCCAGGTCACCAACCCGCCGATCGATCCGATCCGCGAGGAATTGGTCATGTCGCTGGTGTCGATGATCGGGCCACGACCGAACCTGTTGAGTCACGAGGCCGGCATGCATTACCGGCTCGAAGTCTCGCAGCCGATCCTGACCGACACCGACTTGGAAAAGATCCACGCGATAGAGCATCTTGTTTCCGCTTTTCGCACCGATACGCTCGATGCGACCTGGCCGGCGGTGGAAGGCGCAGACGGCCTGGCGCCGGCGCTCGAGCGCCTGTGCCGCGAGGCCACCGAGGCGGTTCAAGCGGGCCACAATATTCTGATCCTTTCCGACCGAGCGATCTCGGCCGAACGGGTGGCGATCCCGGCCCTGCTCGCTACCTCGGCGGTGCACCACCACCTGATCCGCCAGGGTCTCCGCACCAGCACTGGGATCGTCGTCGAGACCGGCGAAGCGCGCGAGGTTCATCACTTCTGCGCGTTGGCGGGCTACGGCGCGGAGGCGATCAATCCTTACCTCGCCTTTGCCACGCTAGAGCAGATCCGCGTCGAGAACGGTCTGCCGCTCAGTCCCGACGACGTGCAGAAGAACTACATCAAGGCGCTCGGCAAGGGGATCCTCAAAGTCATCTCCAAGATGGGGATCTCGACCTATCAATCGTATTGCGGCGCACAGATCTTCGACGCGGTCGGCCTCGCCAGCGATTTCGTCGAAAAGTATTTCGCTGGGACGGCGTCGACGATCGAGGGTGTGGGCCTGCGCGAGATTGCCGGAGAAGCGGTCGAGCGGCACCGACACGCCTATGGTGACGATCCGCTCTACCGCGACATGCTCGATGTCGGCGGGGATTACGCCTTTCGGCTGCGCGGCGAAGACCATGCCTGGACGCCGCAATCGGTGGCCAAATTGCAGCACGCTGTACGCGGCAATTCGCTGGCCGATTACCACGCTTTCGCCGCGACGATCAACGACCAGAGCGAGCGGCTGTTGACGATTCGCGGTCTGATGACCTTCGAGTTCGCTGAGGACCCGGTGCCCCTCGACGAGGTCGAGCCAGCGAGCGAAATCGTCAAACGTTTCGCAACCGGCGCGATGAGCTTTGGCTCAATCAGCCGCGAAGCGCACACCACTTTGGCCATTGCGATGAACCGCTTCGGCGGCAAGTCCAATACCGGAGAGGGCGGGGAGGAAGCGGAGCGGTTCAAGCCGCTTGAGAATGGCGACTCGAAGCGCTCCGCGATCAAGCAGGTGGCCTCCGGCCGGTTTGGCGTGACTACTGAATACCTCGTCAACGCCGATGTCCTGCAGATCAAGATGGCTCAGGGTGCCAAACCCGGCGAGGGCGGGCAATTGCCTGGCCACAAGGTCGACAAGGCCATCGCCAAGGTGCGCCATTCGACGCCGGGGGTCGGGCTGATCTCGCCGCCGCCGCACCACGACATCTATTCGATCGAGGACCTGGCCCAGCTGATCCACGATCTAAAGAACGCCAACCCGCGGGCTGCCGTATCGGTCAAGTTGGTCTCCGAGGTCGGCGTCGGCACAGTCGCAGCCGGGGTCAGCAAGGCGCGCGCCGACCACGTGACGATCGCCGGGTTCGAAGGCGGTACCGGCGCGAGCCCGCTGACTTCGCTGACCCATGCCGGCTCGCCGTGGGAGATCGGGCTCGCCGAAACACAGCAGACGCTGGTGCTCAACGGTTTGCGCGGCCGCATTGCGGTGCAGGTCGATGGCGGGCTGCGCACCGGCCGTGACGTCGTGGTCGCGGCTCTGATCGGCGCAGACGAGTTCGGCTTCTCCACCGCTCCACTGATCGCGGCCGGTTGCGTGATGATGCGCAAATGCCATCTCAACACCTGCCCGGTCGGCATCGCGACCCAGGACCCGGTATTGCGCGCGCGCTTCACCGGCCAGCCCGAGCATGTGATCAACTATTTCTTCTTCGTCGCGGAGGAAGTGCGCGAGCTGATGGCGAAGCTCGGCTTCCGGCGTTTCCACGAGATGATCGGGCAGGTCGACAGGCTCGACATGGTTCGGGCGATCGAGCATTGGAAGGCCAAGGGCGTCGATCTGACCCGGCTGCTCCATCGCACGCCGGCCAAGCCTGGGGTGGCGATCTATAATTGCGAGCGGCAAGACCATCACCTCGACCGAGCACTCGACAATGAGTTGATCGCCGCGGCGGGCCCTGCGCTCGACGAGCGCAAGCCGGTGCGCATCGAGCGCGAGATTAGGAATGTCCATCGTACCGTCGGCGCGATGCTGTCGGGTGAGGTCGCGCGGCGTTACGGCCATGACGGCCTGCCGCAGGACACGATCTGGGTGACTTTCCGCGGTAATGCCGGGGGGAGTTTCGGGGCGTTCCTGGCGCGCGGCGTCACCCTCGAGCTCTATGGCGACGCCAACGACTATGTCGGCAAAGGGTTATCCGGCGGGCGGGTCATCGTCCGCCAGCCGCCGCAAGCGCAGCGCGAGCCAACCGAGAACATCATCATCGGCAACACCGTGCTCTATGGCGCGATATCAGGCGAAGCCTATTTCGAGGGAGTCGCCGGCGAGCGCTTTGCGGTGCGCAATTCGGGTGCCGTGGCGGTCATCGAAGGGACTGGCGACCATGGCTGCGAATACATGACGGGCGGGGTGGTCGTCGTGATCGGCGACACCGGCCGCAACTTCGCCGCCGGGATGTCGGGTGGGATCGCCTATGTCTGGGACCCGAAAGGCCGGTTCAAGAGCCTGTGCAATCTCGCCTCAGTCGATCTGGAAGCGGTCTTGCCGGCCGATCCGGATGAAGAGGACGAGCCCTACCGGCCGCGTCAGCGCGCGCATAGTGTCGAAGATGCCGGCATGGGTGATTTGTTACGTTTCGATGCGAGCCGGCTGCGCATCCTTCTCGAGCGCCATCTCTTGTTCACCGACAGCGGGCGGGCGCGTGCACTGCTCGATGACTGGAAGAGTGCGGTCGCCAGCTTTGTCAAAATCATGCCGAGGGACTACCGCGGCGCCTTGCTCGAATTGCAGGCCGAGCAGCAGGCGGCCAGCGTCGCCGCAGCGCAATGACGGCTTCCTCCGATGGGTAGGCCGACCGGTTTTCTTGAAATCGAGCGCCGCGATCGGCCTTACGAGAAGCCGGATATCCGCCGCCGCAGCTGGAAGGAGTTCGTCAGACCGCTGCCCGAGCCCGAGACCCGCAAGCAGGCGGCGCGATGCATGGATTGCGGCATTCCATTCTGCCACGACGGCTGCCCGATCAACAATCTGATCCCGGACTGGAACAATCTGGTCTATCGCGATCAGTGGCAAGCAGCGCTTAGGGCACTCCATTCCACGAATAATTTCCCCGAATTCACCGGCCGCATCTGCCCGGCGCCGTGCGAGGCTGCGTGCACCCTCAACATCGACGAAAACCCGGTCACAATAAAAACCATCGAATGCGCGATCGTCGACCGCGGCTGGCGTGAGGGATGGATCGAGCCGGTCGTGCCGGCTCGCCGCACTGGTATGCGGGTCGCCGTCGTCGGGTCGGGTCCGGCTGGGCTTGCTTGCGCTCAGCAACTGGCGCGTGCGGGTCACGCGGTGACATTGTTCGAGAAGAGTGACCGCATCGGCGGCCTGTTGCGCTACGGTATCCCCGATTTCAAGATGGAGAAATGGCTGATCGACCGCCGTGTCGATCAGATGAAAGCCGAAGGCGTGATCTTTCGCACGGAGGTCGAGATCGGGGTTGACGTCGAGATGCCCACATTGGTCGAGGAATTCGATGCAGTGGCGATGACCGTCGGCGCCGAGGCGCCGCGCGATCTCGAGGTACCAGGTCGCGAACTCGATGGCATCCATTTTGCGATGGATTTTCTGCCGCAGCAGAACAGGCGTAACGCCGGCGACAGCGAGGCACGTGCCGCACCACACGGTACGATCACCGCTGCGGGCAAACGCGTTGTCGTGATCGGCGGCGGCGACACCGGGTCCGACTGCATCGGCACATCAGTGCGCCAGGGGGCGGCGTCGATCACCCAGCTTGAAATCTTGCCGAAGCCGCCGGAGCGCGAGAACAAGGCGCTGACTTGGCCCGACTGGCCGCTGAAGCTCCGTACCTCATCATCGCAGGAAGAGGGTTGCGAGCGTGACTGGTCGGTGTTGACCAAACGCGCCATTGGGGAAGACGGTCGCGTGGAGGCCCTTGAATGCGTACGGGTCGAATGGGCCCGGGAACCGGACGGCCGCTTTGCGATGCAGGAGGCCCCCGGCAGCGCCTTCAAGTTGCAGGCCGACCTTGTGCTGTTGGCAATGGGCTTTCTCGGCCCGCGCCAGCCCGGCATGATCGAGCAATCCGGTGTCGAGCTCGATCCCCGCGGCAATGTCCGCGCCAATACCATCGACTATCGTACCTCGGTTCCTAAGTTGTTCGCCGCCGGCGACATGCGGCGCGGCCAATCGCTCGTCGTCTGGGCGATCCGCGAGGGCCGGCAGTGCGCTCGCGCTATCGACGAATTCCTGATTGGTGCGAGCCTCTTGCCGCGATGAAAGCACGGCCACTTCGCCAGGTCCGACAACTGCAATTGGCGGGTTGAGCGCGGAGCGGGCGGGGAGGCATGGGCCCCGCCTCCCCCGCCGACCCCCTAGGCGAACCGCCAGGGTAACCCGGGATCCCGCGGCTCATGCCCAAGCTCGTTGGCAACCATTATAGCCCGTTCCGTCAACCTTGTTGAGACCCTCGGCTCGGGCGCTCTTGATCCCCACGGAAAGAGCGAGGCGCGCGTATCGGAACGCACGGACTCCGGACGGTGTTCCATCATCATGGTAACCAACCCGAACGAGGCAAAGAGAAACAATGCACCGCGCCGACCGGTTGTCTTGCTGGTCGAGGACGAGACTTTATTGCGCGATACCACCGCCGAATATCTCCGGCTATCGGGCTACACCGTCATCGAAGCGGCGGACGCCGCGGAGGCCCTCGCTGCGTTCGCTGAGGAGCCGGTCGACGTTGTCTTTAGCGATGTCCACCTGCCCGGAGGAAGCATGGATGGCTGGAGGCTTGCCCTATGGGTACATCGACATCACCAAGGCGTCCCGGTGTTGCTTACTTCCGGGCACGCTGACGCAATCCATGTGGCCGCGCTGGTGGGAGAGAGCTCATTCGCCGCCAAGCCCTACCGCCAGAAAGAGGTGGTGAGCCGGCTTCGCCGCTTGCTCGATGAAGCCCGGGGCCGGGCAGCTTAGCCTGCGTCGCCGAGTACTCGCCGTACCTTGGCGATCAACCCGGCGAAGGTGAATGGCTTGGCTATAAACTCGACACCGGGATCGAGCCTGCCCTGGTGGATGATAGCGTTTCGCGCATAGCCCGTGGTAAACAGCACCAACACACCCGGGTGTCGCCGTTGGGCTTCATCGGCGAGCTGCTTTCCGTTGAGGTCGCCGGGGAGACCTACGTCCGTGAACACGAGGTGGACGTCCGGCTCTTTTTCGAGCACCCGTAGCGCGGTCGCGCCGTCCGTCGCAGTCAGCACCCGATAGCCCTCCTCTTGCAGCACCTCCGCCACAGGCATCAACAACAGCTCGTTGTCTTCGACAACAAGGATTGTTTCCGGTCGCGGTTCTGCAGGCACCGGTTGCAAGCCGGTCACATCGCGGATATCGACACCGTTGCCGCCAAGCCGCGGCAGGTACAGCTTCACGGTCGTACCTTGTCCCAGCTCACTATTAATTTTTATGTGGCCAGCCGACTGCTTGACAAAACCAAACACCTGGGACAGCCCGAGACCCGTGCCGTGTCCTGCATCCTTCGTCGTGAAGAATGGCTCGAAAGCCTTATCGGTGGTTTCATTGGACATACCGACGCCCGTATCGGTGACGGCTACCATCACGTATTGACCAACTGAGACCTCCGCATGCGCCGCGGCATACGCCTCGTCGAGATAGACGTTTCCAGTCTCTATGGTGATCTTGCCGCCGTTCGGCATCGCGTCCCGCGCATTGACCGCCAAGTTCAGCAAAGCGTTCTCGAGCTGGTTCACGTCGGCATAGACAGACCACAGTCCCGCAGCGGAAACCATTTCGATTGCGATGCCTTCGCCCAGCGTCTGGTGCAGGAGATTGGACATGCCGGAGACCAATCGGTTCGCGTCCACCGGCCGTGGCTCAAGGGGTTGGCGGCGCGAAAACGCCAACAGTCGCTGAGTGAGCGCTGCGGCCCGGTCTGCGCCTCGCAACGCCGACTGGATGGCTTCGCCAATCCTCGAATCGTCCGATTGCAAGCGCCGTTGCAGAATTTCCAGGTTACCGATGATCACGCCGAGCATATTGTTGAAGTCATGGGCAATGCCGCCGGTAAGCTGCCCCAGCACCTCCATCTTCTGCGTCTGACGAAGAATTTCCTGCGCGCGCTCGCGTTCTTCCCTCTCCCGGGCAATTGCGGCCTCGGCTTCCACACGCTCGGTAACATCGCGGGTTAGCTTGGCAAATCCCTGCAACTCACCGCTCTCGTCGCGGATCGCGGTGATCAGAACGCTTGCCCAAAATTGTGATCCGTCTTTGCGAACCCGCCAACCTTCCTCCGAGACACTGCCTCTAGCGAGAGCGGTCTCGAGTAGACGTTTCGGTATCCCAGACTGAACATCTTCGTTGCTGTAGAAGCAGGAGAAGTGTCGTCCGACGATCTCTTCGGCCCGGTAACCCTTTAAACGCTCTGCGCCCGCGTTCCAGTGGATCACGCGTCCTTCCGGATCGAGCATGAAGATCGCATAGTCGTGGATCCCAGAAACCATTAGATGAAAGCGGTGCTCGCTTTCGCTCAGCGCCCGCTCCGATCTCAAGAGGCGACGGAAACTGGTAATGACGAAGATGCTGCCCAGGATGATCAGCATCAGCGCGACTGCGCCGCCGATCAAGGCGACGATCGCGGAGGTGCGCTCGGCGTTGTCGCCCAGAGTCTGCCGCTGCTTTAGGAGGCTTTTTTCGGTCGTGGTGGCAGCATTGATGAGCTCGGTGATGGCCCGCATGCTGTCGGCGCCGGCATTCGTCTCGACGGTCTTCCGGGCAGCATCGAAGCCCTCGTTTTGACGAGCGTCGATCGTGCGTTTCAGCTCATCCAGCTTGACATTTATCTGCTGTTCTAAAATCGGCCAGCGGCGTTGCTGTTCGGGATTGTCTGCGGTGAGCTGCTTTAGCCTTGAAAGGATGGCGGGAACCTGCTCCACCCCCGATCTGTAAGGATCCAGATAGGCTGCATCCCCGGTGATCAGGAAGCCTCGCTGGCCCCGCTCCGTGTCGCGGATCGCAGTTTCGAGCGCTTGGGTTTCAGTAATCACCTCGATGGTATGGGCGACAAGGTCTTGGCTTTGTCTGAGCTCCGGAACGTTCTCGGCGATCTGGTAAACGTCGAGGCCAATGAGTACCACCGCAGGTATCATGACCAAGGCCAGTCCCTGCCAAGGCGCCTTTGGCCGTGTAGGGCGTGTTATGTGTGTCATCAGCGCTAGGAATTCCTTGCCGCTGTCATCGTCACGCCGATCACCTAGGGGACCTCTGCAAAAGCCATGCTCTAGTGATCGTGATATAATGCGCAGCGGGGTAGATTAGCGCGCATGGGTTGGGGGAGATGAAGCAATTGACGCTGGCGGCGGTGGGGTTTGAGCGGTACGCCAAGACGACGCGGCGGGCGCTGTTCTTGGCGGAGATGGAACGGGTGGTTCCGTGGGCTGCGCTGTGCGGGCTGATCGAGCCAGTTTATCCCAAGCCGGGCAATGGCCGCCCGCGGGTCGGGGTGGAGCGGATGCTGCGCATTTATTTTCTGCAGCAATGGTTCAACCTGTCGGACCCGGCGGTGGAGGAGGCGCTCTACGATTCGCTGGCGATGCGGCGATTTGTCGGCATCGATCTCGGCCGCGAGCTGGTGCCCGATGAGACCACCGTGTACCGCTTCCGCCATCTGCTCGAAACCCACGACCTGGGCCGGCAGCTGTTCGATGAAGTCCAGCGACATCTCACGGCCAAGGGGCTGAAGATCGCGACCGGCACGATCGTCGATGCGACGATCATCAACGCGCCGTCTTCGACCAAGAACGCCGACAAGGCGCGCGATCCCGAGATGCATCAGACCAAGAAGGGCAACCAGTGGTATTTCGGCATGAAGGCGCATCTTGGCGTCGACAGCCGCACCAAGCTGATCCACGCGGTGGTCGCCACGCCGGCCAATGCCGCCGACAGCACGGTGCTACCCGATCTGCTGCATGGTACGGAGACCCGGGTGTGGGGCGATCAGGCCTATCGCGGCCAGCGGGTGGTGATCCGGCAACACGCACCAAAGGCCAAAGATTTCACCAATCGCCGCTATCGCCACCGCGGTATCGTCGATGAGGTCGAGCGGGCGAAAAACCGCACCAAGTCC
>DASQCY010000049.1:0-1602 GCA_035634495.1 Allostellaceae bacterium | reverse complement strand
CCTCCTCAGCGAGGCTGTTGTCGACCGCCTGCTCGAATGGCGCTCCTTGCCTGACAAAGCGGCCGGAGACGAGCCCGGCCTTCAGCCGGTCGTAGCCGGCCCGCGGCAGGATCGGGTTGTGTCCCCAAATGCCGAGTGCGTGATAGCGGGCGACCGCGACGCGCAGCAAGGTCGGCGGCGCGGTCGGAAAGAACGACTGCACCGCATCGGCGAGCGCCTCGGGCGGCTGGGTGTGCAGCCATTTTTGCGTGCGGTAGAGCCCGCGCACGAGTTTCTTCATTTCGTCGCGGCGCGCGGCGAGCACGCTGCGGCGCGTGTAGAAACTCGTGTATGCGGTCGGGCCGCGCGTCGCGGCGGCGTACCAAAGGTGGCCTTCGCCGGTGGCGATAAGTTCCTCGGCAAAGGGCTCGAACAGCTGCACGGCATCGAGCTCGCCGCGCCGCAAGGCTGCGGCGTTGTCGGCCATCGTCCGATCGGCGATCCGCGGAAGTGCTTCGGGATCGAGACCAGCTCGGCGCAAATCCTCCTGCAGGCAGAGCCACGGTGTCGGCACCTCGCTGACCGTCGCAACCCGCTTGCCGTAGAGATCGGCGAGACCGAAATCGGGCCGCGGCTTCCTGCCGATCAACAAGAACGGATCGCGGGTCACCACTTCGCCAAAGCAGACCAAATCGCAATCCGCCCGGCTTTCGTACATCTGCATGACGCGCATCGGCCCGCCCCAGGAGACGTCGACCGTGCCAGAGAAGAGACCGGCTGGCGCAGCGGCGGGCGCCGTTGCGCTGACGAAGTCGATTGCGACGCCCTCGCGCCGATAGGCACCGAGCGCCAGGGCCGCGTAATAGGGAGCGTAAAGGAGCCCGCGGAGCGATTCCTGCAATGTGACGGGCATGCTGTCTCCTGTCCCTGGTGGTTCCCTGTTACGCGGGTTCGCGGCGTGCAGACTGCGCTCGTCGGCGTCAAAGATTTGAGCGCCGAGTCCACGCCAGTGTTCAGATCCGTTTATACGATTTATTGGTCGATGGCCGACCAATGCCACCACCAAAAAAACTTTGCCACACCGGCGAAGGGGGGGAGACGCGGCATTGAAGCATCTGAATGCTCCGAGCGCCAGCGCTCACGCCGTTCGCAGGCGGTGGTCCTTAAACATCTCCCTGAGCCGGGTCTTCAGCACCTTGCCGGTGGCGCCGTGCGGCATCTCCTGAAGAAAGACGACGTCGTCGGGCAGCTGCCATTTCGCAACCTTGCCCTCGAGAAAGCCGATCACCGCGTCGGGAGCAAGCTCGCAGCCGGGCTTTGCCACGACGACGAGCAGGGGCCGCTCGTCCCATTTTGGATGCGGCAGGCCAATCACCGCCGCCTCGGCGATATCAGGATGGCCCATCGCCGCGTTTTCCAGATCGATCGAGCTGATCCACTCGCCGCCGGACTTGATCACATCCTTGCTGCGGTCGACGATCTGCATGCAGCCTTCGGCATCGATCGTCGCCACATCACCGGTGCGGAACCAGCCCTCGGTGTCGAGCGCAGCCTGGCTGGCCGCTTCGTCCTGGTAATAGGCACCGATGACCCAAGGTCCGCGCACCAGCAGCTCGCCGCTCG
>DASQCY010000048.1:0-8804 GCA_035634495.1 Allostellaceae bacterium | reverse complement strand
TTTGATATGATCACCTGAAATCATGGCACTTTCACCGCAATTTCAGCGTGGCGAGGCCGGCGATCGCCAGAATCCAAGCGATGATCCAAAACCGGATGACGATCGTCGGCTCTTCCCAGCCCTTCTGCTCGAAGTGATGATGCAACGGTGCCATGCGGAAGACACGGCGTCCGGTCATTTTGAAGCTCGCGACTTGAACGATGACCGAGACCGCCTCGAGGACGAACAACCCGCCGATGATCGCCAGCACGAGTTCGTGCTTTGTAACGACGCTGATTGTCCCGAGGGCAGCGCCCATCGACAGCGATCCCGTGTCGCCCATAAAGACCATTGCCGGTGGCGCATTGAACCATAGGAAACCCAGGCTCGCTCCAACCATCGCACCGCAAAAAACGGTGAGCTCGCCCGCGCCGGCGATGTGATGGATCTGCAAGTAGTTGGCAAAGATCGCATTGCCGGCGAGATAGGCAATCAGGGCAAAACAGCCGGCGGCGATCATCGAGGGAACGATGGCGAGCCCGTCGAGCCCATCGGTGAGGTTGACCGCGTTCGAAGCGCCAATGATCACCAACACCCCAAACGGCACAAAAAACCAGCCGAGCTCGATCAGCACGTTTTTGAAAAAGGGCAAGGCAAGCGCATTGGCGAGCCCCGGTGGGGTGACGTAGGTAACGGCGACGCACGCGAAAGCGCTGAGCAGGATTTCCAGGCCGAGCTTGGTTCGACTGGAAAGCCCGTGGTGCGAATTCCGGTGAAGCTTCCTGTAGTCATCGAAAAAGCCGATCAGACCGAACCCGACGGTGACCAACAGCACGATCCAAACATAAGCGTTTGCCAGATCCGCCCAAAGCAAGGTCGAAATCGTCAGCGCTAGCAGAATCAGGAAGCCGCCCATCGTCGGCGTTCCCTTCTTGCGCTTCAGATGTCCGTCAGGACCGTCGGGGCGTATCGGCTGCCCATTAGTCTGCTTCGATCGCAGCCACGCGATGATGTGCGGGCCGAACAGAAAGCTGATCAGTAGCGCAGTGACGGCAGCTCCGCCCGACCGGAACGTGATGTAGCGGAACAGGTTGAAAGCCTGAAACTGATCTGCGAGAGGAAAAAACAGCGGATAAAGCATGCGATCATGTTTCTGGCCGCACCGACTCCGCGCGCAGCCTCTCCACGATGGGACCGAGGCCGACGCCGCGGGAGCCTTTAACCGTCACGACATCGCCGGCTCGCAGGAAGCGAAGCAATTCAGGGATAGCCTCGTCGGCGGTGAGCCACAACCCGCCTCGCCTCGACTCGGGCAGAGCATCGTAAAGCGCCGCAACAGCCGTCCCGACGAGAAAGACGCGATCGACATTAGTTGCGGCGAGCGGCTCGGCGAGTTCACGGTGAAGGCGCTCGGTCGCCTCGCCAAGCTCCAACATGTCGCCGAGCACCGCGACCCGCCTCGCGCCGGGAGCGGGACGAATAGCCGAGAGCACCGCAAGCGCGGCGCACATCGCCGCCGGGCTAGCATTGTAGCTCTCGTCGATCAAGGTTAACGTACCGCTCCGCCACGAAAGTTCGTATCGCCGACCGCGCCCCGGCAACTCCTCAAGCTCGGCGAGTGCCTCGGCGGCATCGCGCGGATCGGCCCCGATTGCTCTCACCGCGGCGATGACGGCAAGCACGTTCATCACCCAATGTCGGCCCGGCACCGGAAGCCGAACACGCACTCTGAACCCGGGAAGCGCGGCCTCGATCATGCTGCTGCGCGGCTCGAGCACACAATCGAGGAGCCGTACGGTAGCCGCGCGGTGGGTGCCAAAACTGATCACCTCGGCTGCGCCGGTTCGTGCGGCAGCTGCCGCGAGGCGAGTATAATGCGGATTGTCACGGTTCAGTACGGCGACCCCATCCGGTTCGAGCCCGAGAAAAATTTCTGCCTTAGCATCGGCGATCGCCTCGACCGAGGGGAAAAAGCCGAGGTGGGCGGGCTCAACCGTCGTGATCACGACGACGTGGGGCCTCGCCAATCGAGCCAGACCGCTTATCTCGCCCGAATGGTTCATTCCAAGCTCGAAAATGCCGTAAGCGACCCCGGGCGGCATCCGAGCGAGCGAGAGCGGCACACCCCAATGATTGTTGAGGCCGCCAGCCGAGGCACAAGTCGGGCCGCAGGCAGCGAGGGCCAACCGCAGCGCCTCTTTGGTGCTTGTCTTGCCGACACTGCCGGTGACCGCGAGGATCCGGGCATTGCCGCGTCTACGAGCAGCCGAGCCAAGAGCCGTGAGGCCGGCGGATGTGTCGGGAACACGCAGGAAAGGCACAGTCGACAAACCGGGTATCTCATGGTCGACCATCGCAGCAGCGGCACCGCGTTCGATAGCCTTAGCGACGAAATCATGGCCGTCCCGGTTGGGTCCCCGCAGCGCAACGAACAGGTCACCGGTGGCGAGGCTCCGCGTATCGATCGATACACCCGTAGCGGCCCAATCCGTGATGCTCGACCCGCCGGTTGCAGCCGCAGCGTCTCGCGCGGTCCAGAGCGGCATCATCAGCAGGTTCGCCAAGACCCAGCAGACGGAGCCAATTGGACGATTTCGCGGACGATCGCTGCGTCATCGAAAGGGTGCATCTCATGGCCGACGATCTGACCGGTTTCGTGCCCTTTGCCAGCGATAACCAGGAGATCACCCGGACGAGTATCTGCGATTGCGACTGCAATCGCCTCATGGCGGTCGGCGATCTCAATGGCATCAGGAGCCTTAGCGAGGATCGCGCGCCTGATTTGTGCCGGCGGCTCGTTTCGCGGATTGTCGTCTGTCACGTAAACCCGATCCGCCAGGCGGGCCGCTATCTGTCCCATCAGCGGGCGCTTGCCGGCATCTCGGTCGCCGCCGCAGCCGAACAGGGCGATGAGCCGCCCTGGCGCGTGCGGTCGCAGTGCCGCCAGCACGGTCGCCAGCGCGTCGGGCGTGTGGGCGTAGTCGACGACAATCCCGCCGCCGCCCTCACTCTCGGCGACGAATTGCAGCCGACCGGGCACGCCGCTCAAATTAGCGAGAGCCTCGGTCGCGATCGACGCCGGGCCGCCGGCCGCAATGACCAGACCGAGCGATGCCAGCGCGTTGATCGCCTGGAATGCGCCCGCAAGCGGCAACACCAGTTCGTGGTGTTGCCCAAGAATATCGAGTAGGAGAACTTGGCTGCTGCCCTTCGGCTCACGAGCAAGCAGGCGGAGATCCGCGGTAGGCTCGGCGCCATAGGCGAGAACCGGATGACCTGTCTCGCGGCATAGAGCGGCCAGACGAGAGAATTCGCCGCTGTCCGCGTTGAGCACCGCAGACCCGCCCGGTGCTAGAAGCGCACCGAATAACCGGTCCTTCGCGCTCCGGTAATTGGCCATGTCGCCGTGATAGTCGAGGTGATCCCGGGTCAGGTTGGTGAACCCGGCCGCGGCGACCACGAGACCTTCGAGCCGACATTGGTGAAGACCGTGGCTCGAGGCTTCGATCGCCACGTGCTCGACGCCCTGGGCGGCAAGCGCAGCGAGATCACGATGGAGGGCGACCGGATCCGGTGTCGTCAGGGCACCCGGACGCCTCTCGGCGCCGGTCACCAGCCCAAGCGTGCCTAGGCTTGCCGCGGGAAAGCCGATCGCCGTCCAGATCTCTCGGACGAAGTGTACTACAGAGGTCTTGCCGTTGGTGCCCGTAACGGCAACGATGGTGCGCGGTTGCCGACTATAGAAGCGTGCCGCCAGAAGCGCCAGCCGGCGATGTGGGCTTGGATCTACCAGGATCGCAACGCGTTCGCGGCGCTCGGCGGGGAGATCTAGAGCGTTGGCATCGTCGGTCAAGATCGCAACTGCGCCGCGTGACACTGCTTCGGCGGCGAAAATCCGTCCATCCAGCCGCTTACCCGGCAGAGCGGCGAAGAGAAAACCGGGTCGAACGGTCCGAGAGTCGGCGCTTAGCCCCGTAATCTCCGGATCGGCGATGAGCCGAGCGGCGGCGGTTAGACCACTGAGCTCAGTAAGCCTCAACCCGCTTACCTTGTAGGCTCTCGACCATCAGCGCTCGCTGCACTTCGGGCGACGATTCATCGACCGGCTGCACCCCGAGAAGGGGAGCAATGCGTTCGATTATGCGGCTGGTCGCCGGGGCCACCGTCCAACCAGCGGTCGCGTAGCCGTGGCTCCGCTTATTCGGGTGCGGTTCGTCGACCATCGTCAAGACGAGATATTTTGGGTCGTTGATCGGGAAAACCCCGACAAAGCTCGATAGCAGCTTTCGCTCAGCGTAATGCCTGCCCGAAACCTTGTCTGCCGTGCCGGTCTTGCCGCCGACCACGTAGCCTGGGGCTGCCGCCATTGTGCCAGTCCCGTGTTCAACCACCAATCGCATCAGCCTGCGCATTTGTTCCGAGGTCTTCGTGGAAATCACCTGCTGACCCTGCGGCGCGTTGCCGACCGGAAGTTTAACCAGCGTAGCTTGGCGAAGGATCCCACCGTTGACGAGCGCCGCGGCCGCGGTTGCAAAACTCAGCGGGGTCACCGAGATTCCGTGGCCGAACGCGATGGTCATCACATTGACTTCGCGCCACTTCGCCGGATAGTGCGGTGCCGCGACCTCGGAGACCTCGATCTTCGGTGTCTTCAACAAACCAAGCCGCGAGAGGAACTCCCTCTGGGTTTGGGCACCGGCAGCGACTGCCATTCGGGCGGCTCCGATGTTCGAGGAGTACATCAGGATTTCCGGGACGCTCAACACCCGATGTTTGCCATGATAATCCGAGATCGTGAAGCGTCCGATCTTCAGCGGATGGCTCGCGTCGTAGGTGCTGGAGATCGTCGAGGTGCCGGCTTCGAGCGCCATTGCTACGGTGAAGATTTTGAAGATCGAACCGAGCTCGTAGACGCCAAGGGTGATCCGATCGAACATCCGGTCGGCCAGGGAAATGTTGGGATGGTCTGGATCCGGGGTGGCGGGATGGTTTGGATCGAAATCGGGCAGCGAGGCCATCGCCAGGATCTCGCCGCTGTTGACGTCCATAATCAGCCCGGCGCCGCCTTTCGCGGTGAAATCGTCGATAACGCGCTGCAATTCCTCGTGGAGAATGTACTGTAGGCGAACGTCGAGCGATAGCTGAAGCGGCTCCCGTCGTTCCTTCAGCACCCCGTCGAGGCCACGCTCGACCCCAGCGAAACCTGCATTGTCGATACCCGTGTAACCGACGACATGTGATGTCAGATCGCCGTCGGGATAGACGCGGCGCTCCTCATGCTCGAACTCCAGCCCCGGGATGCCGAGCTGATTGACATCGTGCTGCTCGGCAGGCGTCAAGTGGCGTCTAATCCACACAAAGCTCTTGCCCGAGGTGAGCTTGGCGTAGACCTCACCCGCACCAAGAGTTGGGAAGACCCTGACGAGTTTGTTGGTAGCCTCGGCTGCATCGACGATTTGCTTCGGATTCGCGTAAAGCGATGGGCTGTCAAGTGTCGCAGCGAGGACATTGCCGTTGCGATCGACGATATCAGCATGACTCGGCGCCGGCGCTGTCACGACCCGAAAGCGCCCGATCTGCGATTCGGCGGTGCCGCCTCCGACAGCCACGATTTCGACGATCCGCAAGGCCACCACAGCAAAGACGAGAGCAAACAACCCTCCGGTCACGAGGAGCCGAGTCCGGCAGACTTGGAGAGCCTGCTTTGCCGGCCCGTTCGGAACAATGGCCCCGCAGGGAGGCGGCTTGAAGTGCCGCGGCCGGCATGGATTGTCGTCGAACCTTTGTGTTGCAATCGTCATCGGCTCGCTGCGACTTGTGCAATCAACTCATCGAGCGATCTTGGTCGCCGCAGCGGGACCGGTTTTGCGAACGCCTTTGCCGGCGCGGGCTTGGCCAGTTCCGCGGCTTCCGTCGGTTTTTCCAATGATGCCGGCGCGATGGTCGATGCCAGAATCGTGGGTGGCGCACTCTCTGCCGGTGGCTCGGCGACGGCGACGACGGGGGCGTCGACTGCGGTGGGACCCGCGGCGCGCAGTGGAATGTCGGTGAGGGTGGTGCGGAGTTGCTTGGTTGCAATCGGGCCCAGCGACAGGTGGCGCCGGTTCATCTCATCGAGGGTTTCGGGTCGGGTCAGGTAAGCCCATTCGGCCCCGTCGCTGCGGATCGCGTGCTCCTCCGCGATTATCGCCTTTTTGGTTCGGTTCAGCTCGTCTTCCAGAGATTGGACCCCATATTTGACCGCGAACATCGCAAAGCCGGTCGTCGAAACGAGAACCAGCCAGAACAAGGTGCTGAGCTTGATCACGGCCCCTGACCTTTCCGGCGGCGGTCCGGACCAGTGCAGCCCGCCGGCCAAGGGGGCGCCGCATTCCGCTCTGCCGCTCGCAGCCGCGCGGCCCGGGCACGAGGATTGCGCGTGATTTCAGCGGGATCGGGCCTGACCGCCCGCCGTCCCAGCAATTTGAAGCTCGGCGTCGATCCGCGGACAGGAGCGGGCGCATGCCGCGAGGTTCGCGGCGTTTCGCCGCCGCGCTTCTGCAGAAACCGCTTTACCCGCCGGTCCTCGAGCGAATGAAACGAGACCACCGCCAGCCGACCACCGTGCATCAACAACTGCTCGGCCGCGACGAGCCCGCGATCGAGCTCACCAAGCTCGTCATTGACGGCGATACGGAGAGCCTGGAAGGTCCGAGTTGCCGGGTCCTGTCCCGGCTCAAATTTTGGCACGGCGGCACGTACGATTTCGGCAAGTTCGATCGTACGTCGGATGGGCCGGTGATGCCGTGCCGCCGTAATCGCGCGCGCAACCCGGCCGGCGAAGCGTTCCTCGCCGAACTCGCGGATCAGCTCGGCCAGTTCGCTTTCGGACAAGGAAGCAATCAAATCCGCAGCGCTCGCACCCTCGTTGCTCATCCGCATATCGAGGGGCCCGTCAAAGCGAAACGAAAAACCGCGCTCGGCCGTGTCGAGTTGCACCGAGGAAACGCCCAGATCGAAAGTGATGCCGGCGATCGGCCCGACGGTCACGGGGGCGATTAGGCGGACCATCTCGCCGAAACGCCCCTCGATGATCGTCAGTCGTCCGCCCAGATGCGCGGCCAGCTGGCGCCCGCGCCGCACCGCATCGGGGTCGCGGTCGATCCCTAATACTCTGCAGCGGGCGGCGCCAAGCAGCGCCATGCTATAGCCGCCGCTGCCGAAAGTAGCGTCTACATAAACGGCGTCGTCGCGCGGCACCAACGTGGCGAGCACAGCGTCCACCAGCACGGGACTGTGCGCCACCTGTCTTTGCTCGTCAGGTTCGGAACGCTCGGCTAATGGCTCCGGGCGGGACTGTTTCGGGCGCCGTCCGGTCATTGACCGCGTCGACCGGCAAGGCTGCCGAGCGGCGGCATTCTCATCCCCTGGCGACGGGCGCGATCGAGCAGTGCCGCCTCGTGCTCGGCAAAACGGTTGGGCTCCCAGATCTGGAATGTCGGACCAAGCCCAACAAAGGCCGCGTTCTCTGTGATGTGCGCGTGTGCCGCGAACTTTTCGGGCAGCACGATCCGGCCCTCAGGATCAAAAGGCAGCCGTTGAGACCGGGCTAGAATCAGGGTCGCCAAGCTTTGCTGCTCATCCGGTTGCTCGAGCTCGTCGAGCCGTGCGGACACCGCCTCCATACGATCTATACCTGTCGCTTCGAGCGCTTCATAGTCGAGGGAGGGAAAAGCGACGATGCCGTCAAAGCTCTGATCCGCTATAGCGGTGCGAAAGGTCGCCGGCACTGAAACCCGCCCCTTGCGGTCGACCTTGTTCACATAAGTGGACATGAAGAGTGCCACTTCTTCCCCCAACGCTCGCCCGTGGACGCTCGGCAAGGGGCGCCCGAGAGGCACCGCCGAAGTTCCCCCCATCCGCAGTGCCCGTCCATGGGTAGACGTGGTATCGCATGGTATTTCATGGGTGTCAATCCTTTTTCGAAATAAAACCGTGAATTTTGGAAATGACCGCGGTCTATCTGTTCCAACCACATCATCTAGCTGCTGACCTCCTGCTATTCACAAGCCGGAGGGAATACGCGCGCGACAGGTCCAGAGGCGCATCATCGCGTGTCGGTCACCTCACCTTGTTGCGCATCGCCGCGCCAAGGCCGATTCCCTATCCGCGATCAGCACCTTGCAGTGTTCGTAGAGCGCGACTCGCGCCGCCTTGTACGGTAATCCCGTAGACACCGGTCTCAACCAGGCGATCCGGGTACCAGACGGTTTGAACGGTCACCAGCAAAGTTATAAGCGCTGATTTCAATGGATTTGGGTCGCTCGCCGTGATGCCGGCGATCGTCACCGTCGAATAGAATGTCAAAAGGGCACAAGGATAGGTCCAGGCCGGACCCAAAAGGAACGGGCGACCCGATGGGATCGCCCGCACCTTCCCCCTGAGTGTGGCGCAACACCTCGCGTACCCCGCTTCACTCCCTATCTCGGGGTCACAGCCGCGAAAGACTGCGTGTCGACCACACAATTAGCGACGCTACGCGGTCTGCTTCGACACGCAACAGTGAATTCGGCGATCCACACGGTTGTCCCCCGGAAACCGCACTTATCCCGATTTGATCCGCTGAAGCGTCCACCGTGGACCGGGCGCCAGACGGCGTATAAGCCGGGTTCTGTCCCGCCCTCAGACGTAACCGCTGGGGCGGTGATGGCCATTCCTCTGGGACGCTCGTCACCGAGCGCCTCTTGCGACCGACCCGAGCGGCGGCGCGGAGGCTCGCCCGGCACATCGGATTACTCCGCGGCGCCTGCCGCTCCTACTTGGTCTTGCTCCCGGTGGGGTTTTCC
>DASQCY010000047.1:0-2421 GCA_035634495.1 Allostellaceae bacterium | reverse complement strand
CCAACGGCCTCGCCCATGATCTCATAGGCCCGCATCACCGCATAACGCGTCCTTTCGTCGGCCAGATAGGCCTCCAGCGTCATCCGTTCAACAAATCGGATCAGGGAGCGACAAGCGCCGACGATATCAGCCAGAAAATCGCGATAATCGCGCTGAGCAATCACAAATGGACTGCTTCATCGAGCACGCGGCGGCCAATATATGGCTTTAACGCGTCGCGCGTGACCAGATCGACCCTTCGATCGACCAATGCCGACAGCGCGTCTTCAAGCGCGAGGAATTCGGAAAGAGCGAGGGGGCGCTCGAATTCCACCAGCACAACGAGATCACTTTTTGCGCTCGCGGTGCCGCGCGCTACCGAGCCGAAGATCGCGAGGGACCTGATCGGCCAGCGCTGCCTGAGGCCGGGCAGCGCAACGCGAAGCGTCGCGAGGATCTCGTCCTTGCTGGTCATGCTACAGCCTAATACAGGTCTCGACCGCCCGCTAGGACGTCCTCGACTACGGCGCCATCTGGGCGCAACGGGGAGCGGGCTATGACCCAGCCCCCGTCACACATCACAACGCTCCTTTCGCCACATACAAGGCGACGTCACCTTGCCCTCATCAGCCGTCGCCCACCCTCAGGGTTGACGCCATCGGCTGGTCGCCCCCATTTTTGGCAGCATGAGTGAAGAGCGGGTCACCTTGGAATTTCCCGGCAAGCAGCTTGAACGCGTAATTGCCGAGCAGAATTCCACACGTGACGACTTGCGAGTGCTGACCACCATCGTGCTGCGTCTCGAAGGCACCCTCAACGGAGTTCTCGACCAACTGCATGCGATGGTCTCGCAGCACCAACGCTTCGATGCCCGCTTGATGGCAATATCTTTGACGCCCTCGCCAGTCACCCGTCGCCCATCTTGAGGGCGGCGATAAAGGCCGATTGCGGGATCTCGACTTTGCCGAACTGGCGCATCCGCTTCTTGCCTTCCTTTTGCTTTTCGAGGAGCTTGCGCTTGCGGGTCACATCGCCGCCATAGCATTTGGCGAGCACGTCCTTACGCAACGCCTTGACCGTCTCGCGGGCGATGATCCGCCCGCCGATCGCCGCCTGGATCGCGACCTGAAACAGCTGGCGCGGGATCAGGTCCTTCAATCGCTCGCACAGGGCGCGCCCGCGCCGCTCGGACTCCTTGCGATGGACAATGACGGACAGCGCGTCAACCGGCTCGCTATTGACCAGGATATTCATCAGCACGAGGTCGCCCTCGCGGTAATCGTCGATCTGGTAATCGAAGCTGGCATAGCCGCGGCTGACCGATTTCAGCCGGTCGTAGAAGTCAAAGACGACCTCGTTCAAGGGCAGGCGATAAATCAGCATCGCCCGATTGCCGGCATAGGTCAGATCGACCTGCTCGCCGCGACGCTCCTCACATAACGCCAGGATCGGGCCGAGATAGGTGTCGGGGACGAGGATCGTCGCCTTGATCCAGGGCTCCTCGACATGGTCGACGCGCACCGGGTCGGGCATGTCGGCCGGGTTATGCAGGGTCCGGACCGCGCCGTTCGTCAGATGGACGCGGTAGACGACCGAGGGGGCGGTCGCCAGGAGGTCGAGGTCGAACTCGCGGGTCAGGCGCTCTTGGACGATCTCGAGATGGAGCAGACCGAGAAACCCGCAGCGGAACCCGAAGCCGAGCGCCACCGAAGTCTCGGGCTCGTATTCGAAGCTTGCATCATTGAGACGCAGCTTGGCGAGGCTGTCGCGCAGCCGCTCGAAATCGGCTGCATCGGTCGGGAACAGGCTGCAAAAGACGACGGGCTGCACCGGCTTGAAGCCGGGCAGAGGTGCGGCGGCCGGCCGGCGATCCTCGGTGATCGTGTCGCCGACACGGCAATCGGCGACGGTCTTGATGCCGGCGGTGATGAACCCGACCTCGCCCGGCCCCAGTGCCTCGACCGCCACGCCCTTCGGCGTGAAGACCCCAACCCGCTCGATACTATGCACCGCGCCGGTCGCCATCAGCCGGATCTTTTGTCCCGGGACCAACGACCCGTCCTTGACCCGCACCAGGATCACGACGCCGAGATAGGGGTCGTACCAGCTGTCGACCAAGAGCGCCGTGAGCGGCGCCGCGGCATCGCCCTGCGGCGGCGGCAGGCGCGTCACCAGCGCTTCCAGCACCCGGTCGATATTAAGCCCGGTCTTGGCCGAGATTAAGAGCGCATCCGTGGCGTCGAGCCCGATGACATCCTCGATCTGCTCCTTGACCCGATCGGGCTCGGCGGCGGGCAGGTCGATCTTGTTCAACACCGGCACGATCTCGTGCCCGGCCTCGATCGCCTGGTAGACATTGGCGAGGGTTTGCGCTTCGACTCCCTGGCTCGCATCGACGACGAGCAGCGAGCCTTCGCAGGCGGCGAGCGAGCGGCTGACCTC
>DASQCY010000046.1:0-9459 GCA_035634495.1 Allostellaceae bacterium | reverse complement strand
CCCGGGGACATGGATCCACGCGATCTCGAGGTCACGCACATTGCCGGCGTTAATCTGATCGAGCGGGCTGTAGTGGTGGGATTTGTAAGATCCGTGATAGGTCAGCCAATCGTTGGCGCTGCCCGCATCGATCAGAGCCGTGTCGACTGGTTGCGCCGCCGCCGGCGCGGCAATTGCCGCGCCAATCGCCAAGACGAATATCGTCTTCGTGAACATCTTTTCCTCCCCTTGATTGATCCCGTATCCCCAATTCGAGCAACGGGCGTCAGTTGATCAGACCGTAGAACTTGCCGGCGTTTTCGCAGGTAATCTTGTGCACGAGTTCCGGGGGCAGCCCAGCGAACTGCTCGGCGATATATTTCGAGGATTCCGGCCACACCCCGTCGGGATGCGGATAATCGGAACCCCACATCAACGTCTCGACACCGATGTCCTCGACCAGCTTGGCGCCGATCCGGTCGAACTGAAACGTCGCCCGGCACTGACGGCGCCAATACTCGCTCGGCTTCAGCTTCATCAGATCACGGAAACGGTCCTCATACTCGAAATCCATGCGGTCGAGCGCGTAGGGGAGCCAGCCAATGCCGCTCTCGCCCAACCCGATCCGGAGGTTCGGGTAGCGTTCGAGTACGCCGGCGCCGATGATCGCCGCGATGATATTAATCAGGTTCATCTGAAACCCGGCGACGCCGGTGAACTGCGCGGCGCGGCGGGTCTGGCTGGAAGCCATCTGGCGCGCCCTCGGCGAGGTCGTCGGGAAAGTGTGGAAATGCAGCGGGAGCTGGACATCGTTGACCGCCTTCCATAGGGGCTCCCACATCGGGTGCCACATCGGCTCCATGTCCCAAGAGCAGGAGAGCTCGAGACCTTTGAGGCCGAGCTTGGCGACGCGGTGAACCTCCTCGACCGCCGCGTCGATGTCGCCATAAGGCAGACAGGCAAGGCCGATCTGGCGGTCGGGATGATGGCTGCAGAAATCTCTGAGCCAGTCGTTATAAACGCGCAGCATCTCGTCGGCCGCCTCGGTGTCGCGGACCCGTGAGGCGACGCCGAGGATGCCGAAGATGATCTCGGCGTCGACCCCGTCGCGGTCCATGTCCTTGATCCGCTGATCGGGGTCGCCCGGGCGTCGAACTCCTTTCTTACCGTCCTCATAGAGGCCGGTTTCGGCCATCTTGTCGACGCGGTAATTCTAGCCGGGGATGAACTTCCCCCCGACCGAGCCGATGCCGGCAACGAGACCCATGTTGACGCCGGCCTTGGTGATCCAATGCGGCCCGTCCGGACCATTTTCGACATAAGGCATGCGCTCCTTCAGTCTCCGACACGAATAGCTCCGGCGCCAGCCAGGGCAGGTCGAGATGACAATCGGCCCATATTCTGTTGTACTGCATAGGTCGTCCTCCAGTTTCTCGCCACATTCTATCGCGGACGCGAGTGTTCCACTAACCCCGATCAACGGAACGCCGGGATGATGTGCTCGGCGAACAGCTCCATCTGGCGCATCTCTTCCTCCCAGGGCATCGCACCCTGGTCGAAGAACCAAGCGAACCATTCGAGATCGCCTTCGCCGCCGACCCGCTTCAGCGCATCGAACTCGGCCTTGACCTGGTCGACCGTTCCGGCGAGTGCGTATTTGGCCTTACGCATCCGCTCGACTGTCCACTCAGATATCGGCAACATCACGCCGGACGGGTATTTGGCGGCGTCCTCGGGCATCCGGAACGCCTCCCAGAAGCCAAAGCCGCCAAAATAGTTGTAGAAGCCGGCATAGTTGGTCTCGCGCAGCAACGCCACGGCCTCCTCCTCGGTCCGGCCAAAATGGAGGGCGCGGACGACACCCACGCTTTCACCGAGACCGAGCGTTCGGCCGGCTCCTGCCGCCACCTCCTGATACATCCTGCACAAGCGCTCGAAGTCGGGCGGATAGGCCGTCAGGATCACCGGGACAATACCTGACTGCGCGGTATAGCGGATCGTCGCCTCGCTGACCGAGAACGGCTGGAACATCGGTGGATGAGGTTCCTGATAGGGCTTCGGTACGACGCAGATCTTGCGGATCACGCCTTGCTCGTCGACCTCGCCCGGAGCCCCGTAGGTCCGGGTCCATTCGGCGACCGGCCAGCGCCGGATGCCTTCCTCATAGGGAAATGGGACCTTGTAGTATTCGCCGTTGTACTCCCAGGCGTCCTCCGTCCAGGCTTTTTTGATGACCTTGAGAGTCTCCTCGTAAACGCGCCGGTTGTGGTTGTCGATGGCTGAGCCGTCCATCGGCGCCCCGGTGGCATGGTATTGCTGGCCGAGCACGTTGACCCAGCGGTCTTGATAGCCGCGCGCGAAACCGGCGTAGACCCGCCCTTTGGTCAGGTGGTCGAGCACGGCTAGTTCCTCCGCCGCGCGGATCGGATCCCACGCAGGCAATACCAGCCCTAGTGGCGAGAATTTGATGCGCTTGGTCCGGGCGGCGAGATCAGTGTAGAGCAGCAGCGGCGCGACCGATGTCTCGTAGCCTTCCGAATGGAAGTGGTGCTCGGTCGTGGCGAAGGCGTCGAAGCCGACCTCGTCGGCGAAGACCACGAGCTTGCGCAGCTCGTCCAGCATCTGCTGATAGCGTTCGTTGTTCCGTCCGATCGGCCGCAGCCGTCTACGGTCCTCGAGCGTGCCGGGCACGGTCGGCAGCACCAAAAGCATGAATTTCATCGGGCGTTCCCTCCTGTTCAGGCTGCCAAACCCGGCAGCGTGGAATTAGGCTGCCATGGTGTCTTCGAGGACCATGGCAGCGCACTTCTCACCGATCATGATCGAGGGCGCGTTGGTGTTCCCCCCTGGAACCTGGGGCATGATCGAGGCATCGGCGACACGCAGCCGCTCGACCCCATAGACGCGCAGCCGCGGATCGACGACAGCGTCGACCTCGCGCCCCATCCGGCAGGTGCCGACCGGGTGCAAATTCGACACACCGTGCACGCGGATCGCCTCGATCATCTCGGCGTCGCTCTGCACTTCGACACCGGGCAGCACCTCCTCGCCGACGAACGTCTTCAATGCCGGTTGGGCTGCGATCTTACGGCTGAGCTTCATGCCGTAGATCAGCGCCTGGAAGTCATAGTCGCTGGCCAAGAAGTTGAACTGGATCGCCGGCGGGGCGAACGGGTCGGGGCTCTTGATTCGCACCCAACCGCGGCCGTCGGGGCGCAGATGCACTGGGCTAAAAGTAAACGCTGAAAACGGGTGCGGCTTGAGGCCGGTGCGCAGCCGCTCCATAGCACTCCAGCCCGACATATTGATCTGCAGATCGGGTTGCTCCATGCGCGGGTCAGTGCGGACGAGGGCCCCGGCATAAATCCCGGCGTTCGACAAATGCCCGGAGCGGCTGACCGCGTATTGCACCGCCGCCTTGAGCTTGAGTGCCGGGCTCATCGCCATGTCGTTGACCGTGATCTTCTGCGGACAGCGCCACACCAGGTAGGTGTTGAAGTGGTCGTGCAGCTGGGCACCCACCCCGGGCATGTCACGGACCACTGGAATACCGAACTCGCCCAACAGATCGGCCCGGCCGAGCCCGGAAAGCTGTAACAGCTGAGGCGAGCCATAGACGCCGCCGGAGACGATAATTTCGCCTCGCACCCGCGCGGTCTGCCGCCCCGCCGGCGTGTGATATTCGATCCCGACCGCGCGCCCGTTATCGAACAGGATGCGGGTGGCGTGTGCGTTGGTCGCGACCGTCAGGTTCTGGCGACCTCGCGCCGGGCCCAGATAGGCGCGCGCCGAGCTCCAGCGCCGGCGGTTGGTCGTCGTCGTCTGGTAATAGCCGACCCCGTCCTGCCGGGCGCCGTTGAAGTCATCGTTTGCCGGGATGCCGGCCTGGATCGAGGCCGCGACCATGGCGTCGCCGAGTGGGGAACGCACCGGGTTCGATACGTGCAGCGGCCCGCCTATGCCGTGAAACTCATCGGGACCGCGCACCTGATCCTCCGCCTTCTTGAAGAAGGGCAGCACCGAATCCCAGTCCCAGCCCTCGCAGCCGCGTTGGCGCCAACCGTCGTAATCGGTCGAGGTGCCGCGCATATAGACCATGCCGTTGATCGAGCTGGTGCCGCCCAAGACCTTGCCGCGCGGCTGGTAAAGGGTGCGATTGTTGAGCTCCTTCTCGGGCTCGCTTTCGAACATCCAGTTGTAACGCGGGTTGGCGAAGGTCTTGGTGTAGCCGAGCGGGATGTGGATCCACGGGTTGCTGTCGCGCCCGCCGGCTTCGAGCAGCAGCACGCGATAGCGACCGGATTCGCTCAGCCGCCCAGCCACGGCGCAGCCCGCCGATCCGGCGCCGGTCACGATGAAGTCGTAGGTGTCGTCCGCGATCGTCATTTTCTATTCCCCGAGATGTTCGGGGAACGATAGCGAAGCCGGCCGTCATCGTGAAGGGCAGGTTACCCCAATCAGAGGATTGCCGGCATCGAACCGGCGCGCCACTTTACCGCTCATGTGCGGCCGCGCCCGTCTCTCGTCTGACGTCAGCGAGATCAAGCTGGTCTTTTCGATCCCGCCTGAGCGGCCGACCCCGAACATCGCGGCCAATTGGAACGCGGCACCCACCGAAGACCTGCCGGTTGTCCGCTACGACGCAAGGGCCGGCCAGCGCAGCCTCGACGTGTTGCGGTGGGGCCTCGTGCCGTTCTGGGCGAAAGACATCAAGGTCGGCTTCGCCAACATCAACGCCAAGGCGGAGACCGTCGACACGAAGCCGGCTTTCCGCGAAGCCTTCACCCGGCGGCGTTGCCTTGTGCCGTTCGATTGCTTTTACGAATGGAAAAAGCTCGGCAAAGAACGGCAGCCCTATGCGGTGGCGCTGGCCGATCGGCGCCTTATGGCGCTGGCCGGCCTATGGGAAACCTGGCGTTCTCCGGCGGGGGAGCGCGTGCGCAGCTTCGCGATCGTCACGACCGCCCCGAATGCCCTGCTTGCCGCGCTGCATGACCGAATGCCGGTCATTCTCGCCTCGGAAAGCTGGCCTCTATGGCTTGGCGAGAGATCGGCCGACCCGGAGCAGCTGAAGTCGCTGCTCAAACCTTATCCGGCCGACTACATGGTCGTATGGCCGGTCGACCGGCGGGTCGGCAACGTCAATAACAAAGATCCTGCGCTGATCGAGCCGGCTGCAGCCATCGGATGAGACTCGCGTCAGATCGCCGGCGGGAGCGGACGCGGCCGGCGGTCTTCGCCGATCGCCACATAGGTGAAAATCGCCTCGGTCACCTTGCGCGCTTCGTCGGAAGCTAGGTTCCGTCGCCAGGCTTCGATGCGAACGGTCATCGAGGTTCGCCCCGTTCGGACAAGCTCGCCATAGCAGCTCACCTCGTCCCCAACGAAGACCGGCTCGTGAAACACCATGCCGTTGACGGCCACCGTGACACACCGCCCTCGTGCACGCTGCGTTGCGAGACTGCCCCCGGCGAGATCCATCTGGGCGAGCAGCCATCCGCCGAAGATGTCGCCGTTCGGGTTCGCGTCGGCCGGCATGGCGATAACGCGCACGAGCGGCAGCGTTCGCGGAAATCCCGCCTCCGACCCCGTCGCAGCTGCGGCTCGCGGTGTGGCGACTTGTGACATCTTAAAGCTTCCGAACGGCGGCGACGGCGGGGAGGATGACAATCGGAATGGCATATACATATAGCACGTTGTCCAATTGTTTCCGGGCTGCCGGGGTGGAGATAATCATGTTCATTCGCGCCAAGCGGAGCTGGTTCCGGCGAGTTGCCGTGCCTGCGACCGCTCTTGCCACGGTTGCCTTGTGCATCGGGACGGCTGCTCAGCCAACCGCGGCGCAGGTTTATCCCGGCTACTCCTATCCCGCGGCTTCAGCCCCGACGCAGACCTATCCCGGATATTCTTCCCCGGCGGCCGCAGCGCCGACGCAGACTTATCCCGGCTACGGTTATTCTGGAGCCTACCAGGGCTACGGTTATTCTGGAGTCTACCCCGGCTATGGTTATTCCGGAGACTACCCCGGCTATGGTTATTCCGGAGCCTACCCCTATTACCCATACCCCTACTGGGGTTGGGCTGGCTGGGGCTATCCGTGGGGTTGGGGCTGGGGTTGGCCCGTCGGGGTCTCCGTCGGCTGGGGCTGGGGTGGTTGGTGGGGTGGTCGCGGGTGTTGGAACTGCGGATTTCGCGGCGGGTTCCGCGGCGGCTTCGCCCACGCCGGTTTCCATGGCGGAGGGTTCGGCGGTGGCTTCCACGGCGGTGGATTCGGTGGTGGCTTCCATGGCGGCGGAGGCGGCGGGCACCGTTAGCTGCCGCGGATGATCGAACGGGCGGCGCTGGCCGCCCATCTCGACGACATTTTATCGGATGCGACGTTCCCGGAGCTGCCGAACCATTACCGGGGCAAGGTTCGCGACAATTACGACCTGCCGGACGGGCGCCGGATCATTATCGCCACCGATCGGCTGAGCGCTTTCGACCGGATCATCACCGCGATCCCGTTCAAGGGGCAGTCGCTGACCCAGATCGCTCGGTTCTGGTTCGATGTGACGCGTGAGGTGTGTCCGAACCACGTCATCGAATACCCCGACCCCAATGTTCTGGTTTGCCGCCGGCTTGCGATCATGCCGGTCGAGATCGTGGTTCGAGACTATCTCACAGGGACGACCGCGACATCGATCTGGCCGATGTACAAGGCGGGCCGGCGAGAGATCTACGGCATCCGTTTTGCCGACGGGTTGCGTGAAAACCAAAAGCTCCCTTCGACGATCGTCACGCCGACGACCAAGGCGTTCGACGGCGGACACGACGAGCCGTTGACGCCTGACGAAATCACGGGCCGGCGCCTGCTGACGCATCAACAATGGCGCACCGCCACGGACTTGGCGCTCGGGCTGTTCGCGTGCGGCCGCGCGATAGCGGAGAAGCGCGGTCTGATCCTCGTCGACACGAAATACGAGTTTGGCTTCGATTCGACGGGCCGGATCGTGCTCGCCGACGAGATCCACACGCCGGACAGCAGCCGGTATTGGATCCGCGAGAGCTACCAGCGCCGCTTTGCCGCCGGCCAGCCTCCCGAGAGCCTCGATAAGGATTTCGTACGGCGTTGGGTGGCCGAGCGGTGCGACCCCTACCGCGACCCGATCCCGGAAATCCCGCGCGACATCATCCTCGAAGCCGCACGGATCTATATCGGCGTGTTCGAGACGATCACCGGTCAGAGCTTTGTCGTGCCGGAACCGCATATTCCGCCTCTTGCACGCATCCGCGCCAACCTGGCGGCGTATTTCTGAGGCGTTGCGATGTTCGAGACCACCATCGCCGGTTCCATGCCGAAGCCGGCTTGGCTCGCCCAGCCGCGGATGCTGTGGGCGCCATGGCGCCTCACGGGAGAAGAGCTAGCCGAGGCCAAGCGCGACGCCACGTTGCTGACGCTAAAGGAGCAGGAAGACGCCGGGATCGACATCGTCACGGACGGCGAGCAATCGCGCCAGCATTTCGTGCACGGTTTCCTCGAAAACATCGAGGGTGTCGATTTCGCCCGGCGGGTCGCGATGGGCATTCGTGACAACCGCTATCAGGCCCAAGTGCCGACCGTCACCGGACCGCTCCGGCGCAACGAGGGCGTTCATGCCATCGAGGCCAGTATTGCTCGCGCACACACAAAGCGGCGGCTGAAATTCACGCTGCCCGGGCCGATGACGATCGTCGACACGATCGCCGACGCCTATTACGGCGACAAGGTTAAGCTGGCGATGTCGTTCGCCGGGCTGCTCAACGATGAGGCCCGCGAGCTCGAGGCAATCGGCGTCGACGTGATCCAGTTCGACGAGCCCGCCTTCAACGTCTATACGGAAGCGGTGACGGAATGGGGGATCGCGGCGTTGCATCGCGCCGCCGAGGGTCTTGCCTGCAAGACCGCGGTCCACATTTGCTACGGCTACGGCATCAAAGCGAACATCGATTGGAAGGCAAGCCTCGGCCCGGAGTGGCGGCAATATGAGGCGATCTTCCCGGCCCTCGCGGCGAGCCGGATCGATCAGGTCTCGGTCGAGTGCGCCGGTGCCAAGGTGCCGATCGAGCTACTCGGCCTGCTCGCCGGAAAGGATGTTCTGCTCGGCGCGATCGATGTCACGAACGAGCGGATCGAGAAGCCGGAGGAGGTAGCCGCGACCATCGAGCGGGCGCTCTGCTTCATCCCGGCGGAGCGGCTCTTCCCGTGTACCAATTGCGGCATGGCGCCGATGAGTCGGCCGCTCGCGATCGGCAAGCTCGGTGCGCTCACTGCCGGCGCCGCCCTGGTTGGCGGGCGCGTCGCCGGCAAGCCTCGTTAAAACGGCACGGTTCCGATGACCGTCGTACGGTGCATCAGCCGCCGCTCCGGTAGGGCGTAATTGCAAATCGCCAGGTGCATCGAGCTCGTATTGTCCCACATCAACAGATCCCCGACATGCCATTTGTGTCGGTAGAGAAACTCGGGGCGCACACAGTGCGTGTCGAGTTCGCCGATCAAGGCCACGGCCTCGTCGTCCGGCATTCCCTCGATGCCGATGCACTCGCCCGCCGTGACGTAAAGCGATTTGCGGCCGGTGTAGGGGTGGGTGCGCACGATCGGATGTGCGATGTCGGGCGTTTCGTCGAGTTGGGCTTGGGTGAGTTTCGGACGAGGGCTGTCGGCAACCCGCCGCCGCGCGGAATAGCGATGGATCGCCTTCAGGCCAACGAGGCGCTTCTTCATGCTTTCGGGCAGTGCTTCGTAGGCAGCGATCGCATTGGCGAAAACGGTATCCCCGAGAGGCCGGCCGTCGCGCTGCGGCACCTCCTTCGCATAAAGCAGCGAGCAGCGGCTCGGGCGGCGCCGGTAGGAGGTG
The DNA here is from genome assembly GCA_035634495.1 of Allostellaceae bacterium. Classification (GTDB taxonomy): domain Bacteria; phylum Pseudomonadota; class Alphaproteobacteria; order ATCC43930; family CGMCC-115725; genus AP-15. Next base: position 604 of record DASQCY010000046.1, on the reverse strand, counting down.
TCGGAATGCCAAGTGAAGCCGGCATCGGCCAGCCCGATATGCTCGCCGCGGTCGTCGCGGATGTTCGAGATCAGCAGAATCTCGGGAAAACCCGGAAGCACGTATTTCCTAACGATGTGAATCTCGAGTTCGCCAAATAGGCGGCTGAATTCGATATGCCGCTCATTTGACAGGTTTTGCCGGCGAAAGACGACGACGATGTTGTCGTGAAAGGCGCGCTCGATTTCCCAGAACGTCGCCTCATCGATGTCCTGCGCCAAATCGCAAGCGATTTCGGCACCGCAAGCGGCACCGCTTTTCGTGACCACCAACTTCATCGGCCTGCCGCACCCCGCAGCATCATTATGATCGGGTCCAAAGGTGCCCGACCCGAGCGCCATCTTCACATGTTCTTAAAGCACATGAGGTCCGATATCACCCGCCTGGATCAGTTTTCGTTCCTAATCGGGTCAGAGCGGCTGATGGTACAGATTCTCCTCGCGGAATCGGATAGACGAATTGGCCAATTCATTGCGGGAATCCTGACGGATTTTGGTCACGATGTGACCGTCTGCCAAGATGGAGCCGAAGCAGCCGCGCGCTTGGCGATCGGGCCAATCGATGT
>DASQCY010000045.1:0-18315 GCA_035634495.1 Allostellaceae bacterium | reverse complement strand
GTTGCGCGGCGGACCTTCCCGACCGACACTTCCTCGCAACGGCAGGCGATGACTTCGTCTTCGGCCGGGACCATGACCGAGCGTGACGGGCGATAAAGACGGTCGAGAAACGGCCGGAATGCCCGTTCGCGGTCGAGCGGTCCCCGGATCGGTGCGGCGCGGCGGTCGCGCTCGGCTGCTCCGATATGGCCGAGCCACATCGCGGCATCGAGAGCGGCGAGCCGTCCCGACAGCACTGCAGCGTCGGTGCCCAAGATCCCTCCGCCATCTCCGGCGACGGCAATGTTGGGGAGACTCGTCTGCCCCCAGGCATCTAGAGAGGGCCGCCAGCAGAGCTGAGCCTCGTCCCATTCGTGCCGCAGCTGTAACGCAAGGCTGACTTGAACATTCGGGATGATGCCTTCGTGCAGCAAGAGGTAATCGGCAGCAAGCTCACCATCCTCCCAGGCGACGCGTTCGAGGCGGCGCTGCCCGACTGCCCGGAGCCCCCGCACCCCGCGCCGGATCCGTACACCGGCGCGCTTGACCGCCGAGATCAATCCCAGTCCCTTGATCAGCCGGCGGCGGCCTGCCCACAAGCCCGCGAGAGGCCGGATGGCTGCGAGATAATTCTCGAGCGGGGCGGTCTCGAAGAGCGCAACCGGCGCAGCTCCGGCGCGTGCGAGCTGGGCGGCGACCAGGTAGAGGAGCGGTCCCTGTCCGGCCAACACAACGCGGCCTTCCGGCACAAGGCCCGAGGACTTCAGCAGGATCTGCGCCGCGCCGGCCGTCATGACCCCGGGCAACGTCCAGCCGGGGATCGGCACCGGCCGCTCGAGGGCGCCCGTTGCCAGCAGGACCCGGCGCGCGGTCACGGTCTCGCTGCGGCCGGCGGTTTCGAGGAACAGCGCGCCCTCGGGGTCGACATGCCACAATGTCGTACTAGGCCGATAATCGACCCGGCTCGCCCTGAGCGCCGCTACGAGCGGCCGGCCCGCGAGATAATCCGATCCGAGCGGGGTGCCGGGTTCAGCGCGCTCGATCGCTCGATACATCTGGCCGCCCGGCGAGCCCTGCTCGTCGATCAGCACGGTTTCGAGACCGAGCTCGTCGGCGAGCACCGCGGCGGCCATACCCGCGGGACCTGCGCCGATGATCGCGAGCTCGACGGTCATCCTGCCTTGGGATCGATCATCCGCGCTCGCATCTGGCGGCCGATCCGCATTCCCGGCCGCACCTCGATCATGCAGCTTTGCCGGTTCGCCACCCCGTCGATTTCGGCCAGGCAATCGAAACAGACACCCATCATACAGTAGGGCGCCCGCTCGCACCCATCGACCGGCGTCTCCCGGATGCTGTCGAACCCGGCGGCGAGCACGGCCGCGGCTGCGGACGCACCCGCGGGGACCATCACTGTGCGGCCTTCGACCGTGAGCGCGACGGTCGGCCGAGGTCCGTCAGGCCGCGGCCGAAACATCGAACCGCCTGGCCGAAAAGAGCTCGAGTGCTGGTTCGAGCGCCCCGGCGACGACCATCGGCGCGAAGAGGTTGGCATGCGCCGCTGCGAGGGTGACGCCGCTGTGGCAATTGGCGGTGAAGGCGCCGGCGAAGCGCTCCGACTGGTCGTAGATCGGCAGCCCGTCGGGTGGCATAACCCGCAATGCCGCCCAGGCGCGCAGGATCTGCAGGTCGCGCAGCCACGGGAACGACAGCACAGCACGCCGTGCGATGGTCCGCATCACGGCAGGCCTTTGGCTGGTGTCGAAACCGGCATCCTCCTGGCTGTCGCCCAGCATGATGCTGCCCTCGACCGTCTGGCGGATTGTCGTAATCGGCATCGGCAGGACTTGGCGGGCGCGCTCGGTGACCAGAATCTGTCCCTTCAGCGGCTTGACCGGAGCAAAAAGCCCGAAGTGCCGCGCCATGTCGGCGTTGCCGAGCCCGGCGGCGAGAACGACCTTCGGCGCGCCGATCTCACCGCCGGCGAGCTGGATACGAAAGTCGCCCGGTGCCACAGCGGCCTGGGTTACCGTGCTGTTCGGAAGGTGGCGTCCGCCGTTTTGGGCAAAGCCCTTATGTAGCGCATGGAGCAGGTTGAGTGGATTGGCATGCCCGTCGTAAGGGGTCCAAGATGCCCCGATCACCGCCGATCCGAGCCCGGGAAGCATGTCGGTGAGCTCTTGGCGGTCGAGCATCCGGTATTCGAAACCGAGATTGCCGGATTGCACCCGCATCCGCTCCATCATCCCGTGGCGTGCTTCGATCTCGGCTTCGCTCAGACAGAGGTGCACGCCGCCCGGCCGCTCGTGGCCCACCGCGATCCCGGTCTTGGCCTCGAGCTCGGCGGCGAGTGCCGGCCACTCATCGGCGGACAGCCGCGTCCAGCGTTGATAATGCGGCGCGCCGTCACCCTTGCTCTGCACCCAAACCAGCCCGAAATTGCTGCGCGAGGCGCGGAACGCCACGTCGCCCTCGTCGAGGAGTGCCACCCGCAGGCGCGCGCGGACGAGCCCATAGGCGATCGCCGAGCCGACCAGCCCGCCGCCGATTACGATCGCGTCGTAATGCTCCATTCAAATGCCCTTTTCGGTCCGATGTCGTCGCGAAAGTCAGCTCATGGATGCTGAAGGCGGGCCGGGCGCATTTTGTCGGCGGTTCTATCGTGAACGGCCCGAAGCGGCTTCAACACCGCCAGCGCCATGATCGCGGCGGCCAAGTTCATCAGAGCGGCGACGAGGAACACTGCGCGCCAGTCACCGCTCGCCGCCGCCAGCACATTGGCGAGCGGCACGAGGAGCGCGGCGGTTCCCTTCGCGGTATAGAGCAGACCCGCGTTGGTCGTGGCATATTTGACGCCATAGACGTCGGTGCAGGTCGAGGGGAAGAGGGAGTAGATCTCCCCCCAGGCGAAAAACACGACCCCGCTCAGGATTACGAACAGCGCCGGGTCGCGGCCGAATTGGCTGAGCGCCCAGATACCCACTGCCTCTAGGCCGAAGGCGATAAACATCGTGTTCTCGCGGCCGATGTGATCCGACACCCAACCGAAAAAGGGCCGCGTCAGTCCGTTCAGCACCCGGTCGATCGACAACGCAAAGGTCAGCGCCGGCAGCGTCAGCCCGAGCAACGACACAGGAATCTTGGCGATCTGAAAGTCTGTTGCGATCGGCGCCAGCTGAGCCGTCGCCATCAGACCGCCGGCACCGACCAGCACGAACATGACGTACATGACCCAAAAGATTGGCGAGCCGAGCACCTCCAACGGCGCGTAGTCGCGCGGCGATTGCCGCAGCCGCGTCGAGGGCGGCGCTTCGCCCGGCCTTGGCGCCTTCAGCAGGAAGGAGAGGGCCACCACGACCAGCCCCTGGCCCAGGCCGAACCATAGGAATGTTGCCTCGTAGCCGCTCGTCTGGATCATCCCTTGGATCGGAATGATCGTTAGCGCCGATCCGGCGCCGAAGCCGGCGGCGGTTAGACCGGCGGCGAGGCCGCGCCGGTCAGGGAACCATTTGAGGGCATTGCCGATGCAAGTGCCATAGACCGCGCCGGCGCCGATCCCGCCGATTGCCGCCGCGACATAGAGCAATGTCAGCGCGCCGGCGACCGAGTTCAGCGCCCAGGCGATCGCGACGAGAATACCGCCGACGAGGACGACGATCCTCGGTCCGAATCGGTCGACCAGCCACCCTTCTACCGGAACCAGCCAGGTTTCGAAGAGGACGAAGATGCTGAAGGCAACCTGGATCGACGGGCGGCCCCAGTGGAACTTGTTGTCGATCGGCAGGACGAAGAGTGTCCAGCCATATTGTAGGTTGGCGATCATCACCATGCAGATGATGCCCACCACCAGCTGGACCGGGCGGACGTATGCCGTCGACGCAGCGGCCGGAGCACGATCGGGTGACATCTCTTGAATCCTCCCTCGGATCGGTTTTGCGATTTTGAGTGCCAGATATTAGCATCAGCCGAACGGAGCAAGAGATTACAACCAGCGAAGGGGTTCGGGAGCCGATGGGACGGACCGGCCCGGCATCTCGCTTGAGGACCTGATGAGCTTTATCAGTGCGGGCGACTACGCCCGCATTCGGGTGCACCACCGGGGTGGAAGAGGAGGAGGCGGCGGATCCGCACGTAATCTTTGGAGTCGGGCGGGACCCTTCGCTGGGCGCGATCCGGGAGGCCTATCACTGCCTGGTGCGCGCGAGCCATCCCGGCCTCGTCATCGCTCAGGGTCTGCCGCCCGAATGCATTGCGCTGGCGATCGCCCGAGTGGCACGCATCAGCGCCGCCTATGATCGGCTGGCAAAGGGCAGGGCACGGTTGGCATGACGCCGCCAGGGGTCCGTGACCGGTTCTCGCCGAACCACGCCCGGCGCGCTCAGCCAGCGGTCATCGACATGCTGGTGCTGCATTACACCGGCATGAGGACGGCGGGAGAGGCGATCGAGAGACTGTGTGATCCCGAGGCGCGGGTCAGCGCCCACTATGTCATCGAGGAGAACGGGGCGATCTGGCGGCTCGTTCCCGAGGCGCTGCAGGCGTTTCACGCCGGCCGCTCCTGTTGGGCGGGCAGCAGCAACCTCAACGAGCTCTCGATCGGGATCGAGATCGTCAACCCCGGCCACGAGTGGGGTTACCGTCCGTTTCCCGAAGAACAAATGGTCGCTCTAGAGCGTCTCTCCGGCACGCTTCTCTCGCGCTTCCCGATCCCGCCGGACCGCGTCGTCGGTCATTCAGATATTGCGCCGGACCGCAAGTCTGACCCCGGTGAGCTTTTCGACTGGCTCCGGCTTGCCCGCGCGGGCATTGGGACCTGGCCGGAGCCTGCGGCGGACCTCGCCCACCGCCGTGGCCGTGGCGTTGGGGTTGTCGAGCGCGCTGGTGGGCTCGCCGATCTCGCCGCCATCGGCTACTGCGTCACCGCGGGGGCTGAGACCGCGGTCGTCACCGCCTTCCAGCGGCGCTTTCGGCCCGAGCGCTGGGATGGCCGGCTCGACGCGGAGACTGCTGCACGCCTGGCGCAAGTGCGCGCCGCTTATGACCGCATTCGGCGGCTTTGACGGGATATCGAACCGGATTTCGGGGATATCAGTTCCCTGCAGCGGCCGGGAGTCTAGGGCAGAGTTTGAAGCATCGACCCGGGATGCCCGTTTTGCGCGGGCATGACGAGAAAGCTGCATCACACATGCTGATTTCCGAAAGAAGAACTAGCCAAGCTGCGAGTGCCGGACCGGACAAACGAAAACCCGAAATGCGTCAGTCGGGCGGTTCGGGACCGTCAATTCAGCCGCGACGGGCGTCGTCTCTCCGCGTGCCGGCGGACGATCTGTCCCGCGTGATGATGGGCAATCCGCCACTCATTGTCTTCGCGGACGAACAGGTTGCTTGCAGCCAGCGTGCCGCCGTCGAGCTCCTCCTCGCACAGGACCAAGGCGACATCGCCGTAAAGGAACACCTGTTCATCGAAACAGACGATGCGCGGGGCGTCGGGATTCGACAGGATTCCCTCCCAGCTCTCCATGATTGCGGTCCGATCCTTGAGCGCGGTCCATCCCGGGTGGAGACACGCTACTGGCACCCGGTGGGCCCACAGCATCTCCATAGCGGCAAGATCCCGAGCAGTAAAAGCGCGGTAGAATTCGAGATTGGCCGCGAGCACGGCATCGCTATCGGTCATCGCTTTCCCCGGGATTTGATCGGGTCAAGGATAGGACGACGCCTCGTCCGACGCTATGGGCGCGTGACCCGACCCAAGCGCGCGAACAGAATTGCGACCACCGACCATGCCGATCGGAGCACTGAGAAAAGCGCCAACAAAGCAAAACCCGTGGGCCAGGTCGTTGGACGGGGTCAGTGTCGGGGATGCCGCACTGAAGCAGAAGGAGTAGGCTTGCCACATATCCGGGATCCCCGAGCCATCCTTGCCCTATCGCATACGAGCGCGAGCCCCGACAGCGAAAACGTCAAGATTGTCGTGAGCTCGCCGGCTTGCGTGTCAGGGTGTACGGATTGTCGGGTATGGCGCTTGGGGATCCAGCGCTGCCGAAGGGTCTCGACCATCCCACGATCTACGATCGGGCACCAATCGCCTCCGAGACTGTGAGCGGCTTCACACTGGCAAAATTCAATCGGCAGCCGTTCTGCCTTCGATCAGAGCGCCTGGCGACGCCAGCGCCAATTCGCTGCCTATGATTTGGGCAGATTCTGATTTTCCTTACGTACGTCAAACCCAGCCGACGCTTACCGTGGTTTGGCCTTGATCTTGCTCCCATGTCGATGCCGGCCGACGGGGCCGCGACAGGGCACGCAAGAGGGAGACATCAGAGTGCTGAACCGGATGTGGCAGGCCGTGGTCACAGCGGCCGCGATCGCGGGTGGGGCGAGTGCCGCTACCGCCCAGACCCAGGGGACGATTAAGATCGGCGTCCTGCATTCGCTATCAGGAACGATGGCCATCAGCGAGACGACCCTCAAGGACACCATCCTGATGATGGTGGACGACGTCAACAAGAAGGGCGGATTGCTTGGCAAGAAGGTCGAAGCGGTCGTTGTCGACCCGGCCTCGAACTGGCCGCTCTTTGCCGAGAAGGCGCGGGATTTGTTGTCGAAGGAGAAGGTCGCCGCCGTTTTCGGTTGCTGGACCTCGGTATCGCGGAAATCAGTGCTGCCGGTCTTTGAGGAGTTGAACGGCCTGCTCTTCTACCCGGTTCAGTACGAGGGCGAGGAAAGCTCGAGGAACGTCTTCTACACCGGAGCGGCACCGAACCAGCAGGCGATCCCTGCCGTCGAATACCTGATGGGCGGCGAAGGCGGCACGGCCAAGCGCTGGGTGCTGGAGGGGACCGACTACGTCTATCCGCGCACCACCAACAAGATTCTCGAGGCCTTTCTCAAGTCGAAGGGCGTGGCGCCCGACGATATCAAGATCAACTACACGCCCTTTGGGTATTCCGACTGGCAGACCGAAGTTGCTGCTATCAAGAGCTTTGCCTCTGCCGGCAAGAAGACCGCGGTGGTGTCGACCATCAACGGGGACGCCAACGTCCCGTTCTATAAGGAACTGGCCAATGCCGGGATCAAGGCAGAAAACATCCCGGTGGTTGCGTTTTCGGTCGGCGAGGAAGAATTGGCCGGTATCGACACGAAGAATTTAGTCGGCCATCTCGCCGCCTGGAACTACTTCGAATCGGTCAAAAACCCGACGAACGACGGTTTCATCAAGCAATGGCGCGACTTCATCAAGAACCCGAAGCGCGTGACCAATGACCCGATGGAGGCGCATTACATCGGGTTCAAGATGTGGACGCAGGCAGTCAGGCAGGCCGGCACCACCGATGTCGATGCGGTGCGCCAGGCGATGTACGGCCAGAAGGTCAAGGCGCCGAGCGGGTTTGTCGCGGTCATGAACACCAATCATCACCTTTCCAAGCCGGTCATGATTGGTGAGATCCGGCCAGACGGGCAGTTCGATGTCGTCTGGCAGACGAAAGAGGCGATCAAGGCGGATGCCTGGAGCCCCTACCTTCCCGAGGACAAGGGCAAAATCGCCGACTGGACCTATCCCTGGGTCTGCGGCAATTGCACAGAGCCCAAATACAAGGACTGAGAGGATCTGAGGGTGACGGCACGGTGAGCCCATCGCGGCGCGCCCCCTGCGCGTCGCGAGCCGGCGAGGGCGATGCGCAGTGATGATTCAACTCCCTCGGTTCGCCGGGCTCAGCCTGCTGCTGCTCGCAACATCGGTGTCGGCGACGGCCGATGATTTCGCAGCGCTCGTCGGAAACCTCGCCGGGGATAGCTTCGCCGAGAAGGAAAAGGCAGTCATCGCACTCGGCGAACTAGGTGACCCGCGTGCGGTACCGGTTCTCCAGGCACTGAGCGATGGACGGCTCTTTAAGAGCGCCGATGGTCACGTTGTCATTTCCGTGACGAATGGGGGGACAACGAGGGTACGCGACGCGGTAACCGGCGACGACATTGCCGGTGTCGATCCCGACAACTTCGGCCGCATCATTGTAAACAACCGCCTACGTGGCGCGATTGAAGGTGCGCTTGGCGCGCTTACGTTGTTCAGCACCGATCCCGCCGCCCGGCTCAGCGCCGCCCAGCATGCGCTGAGGCACTCCTCGGCCGCTGAGGCGGCGTTGCTCGAAAAAGCGATTGCGGCCGAAAAAGATCCGGAGATCCGCGCAGCAATGCAGCAGAGCCTCGCTGCCGCTCGGCTAGTCTCGGGCAGTAAGGAAGAACGGCTCGCAGCGGTGCGTGCGCTCGGCACGACGACCGACCCGCAAATCAGGAACCTGCTCGACGAGTTTCGCGCCGCTCCCGATACCGATCCCGAGCTGCAAAAGGCCGCCGACGCAGCGCTCGCCTCGATCGGTGACCGACTCCGGTTCGTCGGTATCGCCGCCAATCTGTTCCAGGGAATCAGCCTCGGCAGCGTGCTGTTGCTCGCCGCGATCGGTCTCGCCATCACCTTTGGTGTCATGGGGATCATCAACATGGCGCATGGCGAGATGATCATGCTCGGCGCCTATACGGCCTATGTCTGCCAGCAGCTGTTCCGCGCATTTCTGCCGGGGGATTGGATCGACGCCTATCTCTTGGTCTCGGTGCCGGTGGCATTTCTGTTCGCGGGGGCGGTGGGCGTGCTGCTGGAGCGCAGCGTGATCCGTTTCCTCTATGGCCGGCCGCTCGAGACTCTGCTCGCGACCTGGGGCGTCAGCCTGATCTTGCAGCAGGCGGTGCGCTCGATTTTTGGTTCGCCCAACAAGGAGGTTTCCAACCCGAGCTGGATGACCGGCGGGTTTGATCCGATCGGTGGGTTCACGGTCACCTGGAACCGGCTCTACATCATTGTCTTCTGCTTTATTGTTTTGGGGGTGCTCGCGCTGATCCTCAATCGGACCAGCTTCGGGCTCCACATGCGCGCCGTCACCCAGAACCGCGCCATGGCCTCGGTGATGGGTATTCGCACGGCGCGGGTCGATGCGCTGACCTTCGGCCTCGGCTCGGGAATCGCCGGCATGGCTGGGGTGGCGCTGAGCCAGGTCGGCAATGTCAGTCCCAATCTCGGCACGATCTATATCGTCGACAGCTTTCTTGTCGTCGTGTTCGGCGGGGTCGGGAATTTGATGGGAACCCTGGTCGGCGCCCTGTCCCTCGGCATCGTCAACAAATTTCTCGAGCCGGTCGCCGGGGCGATCCTCGGCAAGATCGTCGTACTGGTGGCGATCATATTATTCATCCAGCGCCGGCCGCGCGGTCTCTTCGCGCTCAAGGGTCGAACCGCGGAGGCGGAGGTGTAAACCGTGCCGGTGTTTCCCGGGCGACGACACAAGAACGCATGGAGCCCCGCCTTTTGGGCAGGCTTTGCCGCCTGCGGGACGCTGCTCCTTCTAGCCGTACCGACCCTCAACTTTTGGGTGCCGCCGGACGCACCGGCCGCGCTGCCCGATTACGTCGTTCCGCTGCTGGGCAAATACCTGTGTTACGGGCTGTTGGCGCTGAGCCTCGATCTGGTCTGGGGGTATGCCGGGATTTTGAGCCTCGGGCATGGCGCCTTCTTCGCGCTAGGCGGCTACTGCATGGGCATGTATCTGATGCGCCAGATCGGCACGCGGGGAGTCTACGGGAACCCGCTGCTACCCGACTTCATGGTCTTTCTCAACTGGAAGGAGCTGCCCTGGTTTTGGTGGGGCTTTGATCATTTCGCGTATGCGGCGGCGATGATGATGCTGGTTCCCGGGCTGCTCGCGCTGGTGTTCGGCTGGCTCGCCTTCCGCTCGCGCGTCACCGGGGTTTATCTGTCGATCATCACGCAGGCGATGACCTATGCGTTGATGCTCGCCTTTTTTCGCAACGACATGGGCTTCGGCGGCAACAACGGGATGACTGATTACAAGGACATCCTCGGCTGGGACGTCCACCAGCCGTCGACGCGGCTCGGCCTTTATATAGCCTCCGCATTGGCGCTCGGGCTCGGCTATCTCTCGTGCCGGTACATTACCGCCTCCAAGCTCGGGCGCGTGTTGCTGGCGTTGCGCGATGCCGAAAGCCGTGTGCGCTTTCTCGGCTACTCGGTCACCAATGCGAAGCTGTTCGTCTTCACCGTCTCGGCTGTGCTCGCGGGGCTCGCCGGGGCCCTCTACGTTCCGCAGGTCGGGATCATCAATCCGAGTGAGTTCTCCCCCGGCAATTCTATCGAGATCGCGATCTGGGTCTCGGTCGGCGGGCGGGGGACATTGATAGGGGCGATCGTCGGCGCGGTTCTGGTCAACCTGGCCAAGACCTGGCTGACCGGAGCCGCGCCCGAGACCTGGCTGTTCGTCCTCGGCGCGCTGTTCGTGCTGACTACGCTGGTATTCCCACGCGGGATCGTCGGGCTGTTGCAGCGCCCGAGCCGGTTTCGGGTCCGCGCACCGGCCCCAGTGCCCGCGGGAGAACAGGCATGAAAACGGCCCTGCCGCTGACCGAGGCGCTGCTCTACCTCAACGGTGTGACCGTCAGCTTCGACGGCTTCAAAGCGTTGAACGATCTTTCGCTGGTCGTCGACGAAGGCGAGTTGCGCACGATCATCGGTCCGAACGGTGCCGGGAAGACGACGATGATGGATGTCGTCACCGGCAAGACAAGGCCCCAATCGGGCGAGGTGTTCTTTCGGGGCGCCGCGGATTTGAGCCGCCTGGACGAGGCCGAGATCGCCAATCTCGGGATCGGCCGCAAATTTCAGCGGCCGACAGTTTTCGAAAACTTAACCGTCTTTGAAAATCTGGAACTGTCGCTCGCCGACTCGCGCAGCACCTGGAGGACGCTCTTTGCTCATCTGACCCCGGCTCGCCGCGATCGCGTCGCCGCGACATTGGCCCGCATCGGCCTCACCGAGCAGAGCGGACAGCCAGCCGGCTCGCTCAGTCACGGCCAGAAACAATGGCTCGAGATCGGCATGCTGCTCATCCACGATCGTACCCTCCTGCTGCTCGACGAGCCGGTCGCCGGGATGACCGACCACGAAACCGAGGAGACGGCGGAATTGATCCTCGATCTCGCGAAAGACCGCACAATCGTCGTGGTCGAGCACGACATGGCCTTTGTCCGCAGCCTCGGCGCGCGGGTAACCGTGCTCCATGAGGGCGCGGTCCTGGCCGAAGGCTCGGTAGACCATGTGCAGAACCATCCCCGCGTCATCGAAGTCTATCTCGGCCGCTGAAGGATGCTGTCCGTCGAGGCAATCGACCTCTATTACGGAGCGAGCCATGCGCTGCGGCGCGTCAGCTTGACAGCCAAAAAGGGCGAGGTCACGTGCATACTCGGCCGCAACGGCGTCGGTAAGACGAGCTTGTTGCGGGCAATCGTCGGACTACAGCCGGTCCGTGCCGGCCGCATCACCTGGGAAGATCAAGTCCTGAACCACGTTCCGCCGCACCAGCGCGCCCGCGCCGGGCTCGCCTTGGTGCCGCAGGGCCGCGAAATCTTCGCCCGCCTGACCGCGCTCGAGAACCTTAAAACCGGCTTTGCGCCGCTGGTGCCCGAGTTGCGCCACATTCCGGATGAGATTTTCGCTCTCTTTCCAATTCTCAGGGAGATGCTGCACCGACGCGGCGGAGATCTCTCGGGTGGTCAACAGCAGCAGCTGGCGATCGCCCGCGCCCTCGTCACACGACCGCGTCTGTTGATCCTCGACGAGCCGACAGAGGGCATCCAGCCGTCGATCATTAAGGATATCGAGCGCGTCATCCGCGCTCTCGCCGAGCGCGGCAATATGGCAATTCTTTTGGTTGAGCAATATTTCGATTTCGCCCGGGATCTCGCTGCCGCCTATTTTGTTATGCAGCGCGGCGAGGTCGTTGTTTGCGGGCGTCGCGAGGACATGGACGAGGCGGCGGTCCGCAGCTATTTGACTGTGTGATCGGGGTGCGTGGTGCGGGGGTCCGGTTCAGAAGTGGGCGGCACACCAACGCTCCCCCGCTCAGGTCACTTCGACTGACGGAGTGAAGATATAGCCGCTGCCGCGCACCGTCTTGATCATCGTCGGCCTTTGCGGATCGTCTTCAAGCTTCCGCCGAAGCCGGCCGACCTGCACGTCGATCGTCCGATCAAACGGGCCAGCCTCGCGATTGCGGGCTAGATCGAGCAAGCGATCGCGGGTCAACACCTGATTGGCGTTATTGACGAACGCTGCGAGCAAATCGAATTCACCGGTGGTGAGCCGGACCTCCTCTCCTGAAGGAGAGAGGAGCTCGCGAGTAGAGAGATCGAGGTTCCAGCCGGCAAACCGTGCCCTCGGTCGAGAGGTCGCTTGTCTATCGGCAGACCGGGTCGAGGCCCGCCGCAACACGCTTTTGACTCGAGCCAACAGCTCACGCAGGTGAAACGGCTTTGGCAGATAATCATCCGCGCCCATTTCAAGGCCGATGATGCGGTCGACCGTCTCGCCACGCCCGGTCAGAATGATGATCCCCACGCTCGATTCCTCGCGCAGTGAGCGAGCGAGCGTCAGCCCGTCCTCGCCCGGGAGCATCAGGTCGAGGATGACGAGATCGACCGGGTCCTGGGCAATCACCCGGCGCATTCCCGCGCCATCATGTGCGGTCGAGACCCGGTAGCCTTCGCTGGCCAAATATTCTTGGACGAGATCGCAAATCTCGCGCTGATCGTCGACGATCAGGATGTGACCGTTGTCGTGCTTGCCGGCCAACTTCGTCTACCCTTTTGTCGCGGTCCGACCCCCCAACCGATCGACGGCGCGAGTTTTCGGACGGGCCTCTCCAGCTCACCCATACATATAGTTACAAATTCTTACACAAAACCGCTCGCCCTGACATCATCGGATAACATCGCGTCGATAGACTCCACGGCGTGCGGATCGGCCCCTCGGCCGATTGTCGCCATCGGGAGTAGCCCTCTGTGGCCGGCCCTTATCGGGACATCGAAGCCGAAATTCCCCGCCTTCGGCGCTATGCGCGTGCGCTGACGCGCGACATCGTCACCGCGGATGATCTCGTCCAAGAGTGCCTGACCCGTGCCCTCAGCAAATTGCATCTGTGGGAACAAGGAACTGACTTGCGGGCGTGGTTGTTCACGATACTTCACAACCAACACATTAATCATGTCCGGCGAACCGCACGGGAAGGAGCGGCGGTCGGCTTGAGTGAGCGCGAGCCGCTGTTGGCCCGAGCACCGCAGCAAGGAATCTGGCTGGAGCTGCGCGATCTCGAGCGCGCTATCGCCAAACTCCCCCGGACGCAGCGGTCGGTAATCCTGCTCGTCGGCTTGGAGGGAATGAGCTACGAGGAAGTCGCAACGGTTCTCGATGTCCCGGTCGGGACTGTTCGTTCGCGGCTCTCGCGCGGCCGTGAAGCCTTGCGCCGATTGACCGGCATTGTCCAAGCTGAGGAGGCCGATATTGTGATGCCGGGACTGACCGTTTGCAACAGACCGATCCGGCTGTTCGACGCACCTGGCGGACGTTCCGAAATCCCCGTTGATCGGGGCAACCTATTGTCGCGCCGACTGGCTGGCCGGTCCGGCAAAGGCTCATCGCGATTCCGGTATCCGGCTGAGCGGAACACGAATGGGCATCGCGCAGCATAACCGAGGCCGCTGCTTGCCCGGGACTGGAACAATCGGTTTGTTCGCTTGTTAACAGAGTAGGCGAGATGCCGGACGCTCGCCTTCATTTCCGCAGTCCGGCTTGGCAAAGTCTCCCTGTCGCGGGCTTGCCACCCGCAAACTGGCCGGAGCCGGGTTGCCGACTCCGGCCTTTTTCCGATCGGCGCGCCCGCCAGGCGGTCGTATCGACGGGCGAGGGCTTCCTAATGTGTGCGTGAGCAAGCGGCAAGCAGCCCTTATTTTACAAGGCTCTGTCATTGGGTCCTCCTAGCGATATCAAGGGGACTCCGCCTGACGACTGGCTATATTACTCGCCTAAAGGTCCGATGCGATTGTCAACGCCGCAAATGCCTCGCCGCTAGGCGGTGGCGGGGTTGCCGGCGCGATCCATCGGGCCGTCGGGCCTGGGAGCTTACGGCCGAATGCCGAAAACTAGGGCGATGTCCGCTGGGAGAGGCTCGGCTCTCCGGCGGGTACGTCTGCCGGCCTCGCATGTCATCGCACACGGTTGGCCAATCTGGCAGAATGGGTTGCGCCGGGGAGCAACAAATTCTGGAAAGCTGCTATCGCTCATGCATCGGCATCGCCCGTTCGCGGGGATTTCGCGATGTCGCATTTTCTGCTGTCGCGAGGCATTCTGCGGCTTTCCGCACGAAACGGCCGCCCACATTGCCGTAACGACCGTCGGGCTCGGATCTCGCGGAACAGCAATTGCCGGGGGTTTGTAATTTTGTTTAACGCCGACCGCAATGAGCTCCGTTAAGAAGCGTGAGAGCGTTCTGCCAGCTCCGATGTCGTCAGCGTTAATCGAGACGTTTGCCGTCTATCTCCTTTTTGGTACGCTCGCTCTCGCGCAGATCCCTGCTGCGTTCCTCTTTGCTGCGCCCGAAACGGACCCGGTTATCCGCCGCACGGCGGTCTGCTTCGGCACGCCGGCGCTTCTTGCGATATTGATTGAGATTGACTATCACCGCCGCCTGCCGCCTCCATTTCCCGGACTGTCATCCGTATCCCAACGCTGCTGAATGTAATAGACCTTTTCCCCAAAACAAAACGGTCCTGGGCTAACTTGCCTGGCGCCGACGATAGCCCTTCCGCCATCTGACAAGCAATTGACGGAATTAGCGCAATCTAGGCAGTCGAGTCACCGCCCTATAGCTGGCTTGCAAAGGCGGGGGCGATCCGTAAGGATCGGGTCGGCTCGGGAAATGGGCTGGATGTGAGGCGTTCGAACCGGCCGATGGGGGGCAACGTTGCATGAACAGAGCACGGAATCGTCGGTCGGGGAGCGTGACTCGCGGGGGCATCCCGGTGCCGAAACCCACCCCGGGATCACCTGCGGCTTTGGGTTCGCGGTGAGATGATTGGAAGAATGTTGGGTTTGTTGTCTGCCGATATGGCGATCGATCTCGGCACCGCAAACACTCTCGTTTATGTGAAAGGCCGAGGGATCGTGCTGAACGAGCCATCGGTGGTAGCGATCGCCAGCGTGCGCGGCAGAAAGCAGGTCCTCGCCGTCGGCGAAGAAGCGAAACTGATGCTCGGCCGCACCCCGGGCAACATCCAGGCGATCCGACCATTGCGCGACGGTGTAATTGCCGACTTTGAGGTGACGGAGGAAATGATCAAGCATTTCATCCGCAAGGTGCATAATCGGCGCAGCTTCGCCACGCCCCAGATCATCGTCTGCGTGCCGTCAGGCTCGACCGCGGTGGAGCGGCGGGCGATCCAGGAATCAGCC
Source organism: Allostellaceae bacterium (assembly GCA_035634495.1). Taxonomy (GTDB): domain Bacteria; phylum Pseudomonadota; class Alphaproteobacteria; order ATCC43930; family CGMCC-115725; genus AP-15. The sequence continues at coordinate 2,984 of DASQCY010000045.1, read as the reverse complement.
GAAAGCGCCGGTGCCAGGCGGGTCTTTCTAATCGAAGAGCCGATGGCGGCCGCGATTGGCGCCGGTCTTCCGGTGACCGAACCGACGGGTTCGATGGTCGTCGATGTCGGCGGCGGAACGACCGAGGTCGCGGTTCTGTCCCTCGGTGGCATTGTCTATTGTCGATCGGTACGGGTGGGAGGCGACAAGATGGATGAGGCGATTATCGCCTATATTCGGCGTAACCATAATCTCCTCGTTGGCGAAAGCAGCGCCGAGCGCATCAAGAAGGAGATAGGGTCCGCCTGCATGCCGGAGGACGGCGAAGGGCGCGTGATGGAGATCAAGGGACGCGACCTGATGAACGGGGTGCCGAAGGAAATCGTGATCAGCGAGCGTCAGATCTCCGAGAGCCTCGCCGAACCGGTCGGCTCGATCGTCGAAGCCGTCAAGGTAGCGCTCGAACACACCGCTCCCGAACTCGCCGCCGACATCGTCGACAAGGGGATCGTGCTGACTGGCGGCGGCGCGCTACTCAGCAATCTCGATCTGGTGCTGAGGCACGCGACGGGGCTGCCGGTTTCGATCGCAGACGACCCGCTGACCTGCGTGGCGCTTGGCACCGGCCGGGCCCTCGAAGAAATGAAGACCCTGAAAAACGTGTTGGTCAACATGTGGTAGGAATCTTAATCTTTGGGGGGTTAGGGGGACGTCATGAACGTAAGCGTGTCCGAATGGCGCGGAGCGCCTTGTCATGGCAGGGTTAGCAAATTCTGCTACGCGCGCAGTCGAGTTCGGCGAGCGGAGCGTGAGCCGGCGAAATGATCGGGTTTTCGCCGGCACGTCGTGCGGCCACGCAGCGGGTAGCCCCCCCGCTTCTCGTTTTGCTTTCCGCGACGATGGTCCTCCTCGGAAAAGCCGATCAGGTCATGTTCGAATCTCTCCGGGTCTCGGTGACGGACACCGCCTCGCCGGCGCTCGACGTATTGTCACGCCCACTCGCTGCCCTCGGACATCTCACCGACCACGCGCGAGAGTTTGTGGCCGTCTATCAGGACAATCTCCGCCTCGCCGAGGAGAACGAGAGGTTGCTGAATTGGCAACAGGCTGCGCTCAACCTTGCTTCCGAGAATGCCCGGCTGCGCGAACTTCTGAAGCTGACGCCCGAGCCCGCGACAACCTTTATCACGGCTCGCGTGATCGCGAATTCCGGCGGCGCCTATGTACGTAGCCTAATGGTTCATGCCGGCAGTGAGAACGGGGTAGAGCGTGGCCAAGCCGCTGTGACCGGCGAGGGCCTCGTCGGACGTGTGTCGGAGGTCGGAAGCCGGGCCGCACGGGTCCTCCTCGTGACCGATCTGAACTCTCGGGTGCCCGTGATCGTCGAAGGGCCGCAGCAACGGGCGCTGCTGACTGGTGACAATTCCGAGCGTCCGTGCCTTCTCTATCTGGACGCGGGCGCTGAGATCAAGGTCGGCGACCGGGTCGTCACCTCGGGCCAGGGCGGAGTCTTCCCACCCGGGCTGCCGGTGGGCGTTGTGGCATCTCTCGACGGCGAAGCACCTCGCGTCGAGCCCTATGTCGAGCTGTCGGGAGTTGAATATCTAAGGATCGTCGATTATGGGCTGACCGACGGGTTGCCAAAGCCAGTGCCGATTGCCTCGCGCAGCGGTCGGCGCGCCGAGCCGCTCGCAGGTGCCCTGCTTGGCCGGCGTTGAGCACCGAATGGCCCTCAAATCCGCCGACACACCCGCCCCGCAACGCGTCGACAACGCGGTCGCCCGACTACTACCGATCGGGACCACGCTGTTGGCGACGGCAATCTCGATCCAGCCAGCGCATATTCCGGGTTACGCGGCGCTGACCCCTGCCTTCACATTGATGACGGTCTATCATTGGACGATTTACCGGCCGGACCTGCTGCCGCCCTTCGCGCTCTTTCTGGTCGGCATCACCCAAGACCTGCTCGCCGGCGTTCCTCCGGGGGTGACCGCCCTCGTCCTGCTGCTCGCGCGCGCCGTTGTGCTGCACCACCGGCGCCACTTCGTCAACCGGCTGTTTCCGTTCGTGTGGGCAGGTTTTACGATACTGTCCAGCGGCGCCATGCTGTTTCTGTGGACCTTGCATTGCCTGCTCGACGGGGTGCTGGTCGATTTTCGTGGCACCGTCTTTCGTGCCGTGCTGACAGTCTCAATGTTCCCAATAGCAAGCTTCCTGCTCGGCCGAACCCAACGAACATTCATGGGCGCGAGCTGACCGACGGCGCCCGACCGCGCAGCTCAGTTAGCCGCACCGATGCAGCGTGAAGCGCAACGACACAAGCTTTTGACCCGGCGGGCGGCGTTGCTTGGCGCCGGCCAGGCAATCCTCTTCACCGCTCTTGCCGAACGGATGTACCAGCTCCAGGTCCTGGAATCGGACCGCTACCTGGTGCTCGCGGATGAGAACCGCATCAATCTGCAGCTTCTGGCACCGCAGCGCGGGCGCATACTCGACCGCTTCGGAGCGGCACTTGCCGATAATCTTCAAAACTACCGCCTTGTCGTGATCGCCGAGCGGGCCGGGGACATTACGGCCACGCTCGACGCGCTCGCCGGGCTGATTGAGATCGCCGAGGCGGACCGTCGCCGGGTATCGCGCGACATCCGGCGCAAGCATCCCTTTGTGCCGGTCGTCGTCCGCGGCAATTTGAGCTGGGACGAGATGGCGCGCATCGAGGTCGCCATCCCCGAACTGCCCGGCGTAGCGATCGAACAAGGCCTCACCCGATCCTACCCGCTGGGCGAGACCGCGGCGCACGCGATTGGCTATGTCGCCGCGGTTTCTGAGGCGGAGCTGAGCGGAGATCCGCTGCTCGAGCTGCCGGATTTTCGGGTCGGCAAGAGTGGTATCGAGAAGTCGCAGGACGCCGAGCTGCGGGGAAGCGCGGGGACGAGCCAAGTCGAGGTCAACGCCTTTGGTCGCGTCGTCCGCGAGCTCGCCCGGGTGCCAGGCAGACCCGGCAA
>DASQCY010000044.1:0-3633 GCA_035634495.1 Allostellaceae bacterium | reverse complement strand
ATCTGGTTCTTCTTCGGCGGATTTGCCGAGCTGCTGCTCGGGCGCGTCGAACCGGCGGTCGCCCTGCTGGAGAAATCGCTGGAACGCAATCCCAGCTACGGCAGCGCCCAGCTCTTTCTGATGGCCGCTCTCTCCCTGCTCCAACGTCCCGACGACGCCGCCCGGCTGGCCGCCGCGTTCCGCGGCCAATATCCCGAATACCCCGCCAACGCCTTCGAGCAGCTCTGGCTGTCACGCTCGCCGTCGCCAACCTATCGCGCTCAGGTCCACCCCCTGTTCGAAAAAATTCGCAGCCTCGGCATCACCCCCTGACCCCGCCCCCGGCATCGGCAGCTGGAGCCGCGATCACTCACGGCTGAGCGGGAGCCCACGGCTCCGGAGCTCGCGGCTCCAGATCGGTGACGACGTCGACCACCACCGGCTCGTCCGCGCGCAGTGCCTCGACGAGGGCGCGCGCGATCTCGGCGGCGCGCTCGACCCGGATGCCCCGCACCCCGAAGCTTCTGGCTACGGCGGTGAAATCGGTCGGACCAAAGCGGATCAGCTCCTCCCCCCTGCCCGGCCGATTTCCGGCGATCCGGCGGACGCCGGTCAGGTTTTGGCCAAAGCCGGAATTGTTGTTGACGACGAGAGTGACCGCGATGCCGCAGCGGCGCGCCGTCTCCAGTTCCGCGAGGTGATAGTAGAACCCGCCATCACCGGTAAAGCACACCACCTTCCGGCCGGCCGCGGCGCATTTGGCGCCGAGCGATGCGGGAAACGACCAACCGAGCGATCCCGCCGCGCGCAAATAGGTCTGCTCGGCGCCATTGAGCTCGACCATTGTGCCAGTCCAAATTCCCGAATACCCGGTATCGGCCACCAATATCCCGTCTGAGGGCAATGCCCGCGTGACCTCTGCGCACAGCCGCTCGACGCGGGGCGGCGCCGTATCGCTCTCGATCTGCGAAGCCATCGTCGCCCGCCAATCGGCAACAATTCGTGCCGCTTCCTCGGCAAAGCCCGTGTCGCGCGCCGGGCGCCCGATGACCTGAGTGAGCCGGGCCAATGTCGCCTTCGGGTCCCCCAGGAGTCCCGTCGTGTTTGGATAACTGCGTCCGAGCTCAACCGGATCGGCATCGATCTGCACGACCGCGGTCTCGCGCGACGGAACCCGCCAGTTCAGCGTGACTTGATCCCCGGTGTCGCAGCCGACGAATAGCACGAGTTCGGCGCTGTGAACGATGCGGTTCGCCGGCGGTGCGGAATAGCTGCCGGCCACACCGGCCGACAGGCGATGTCGCGTCGGAATGATGCCGCGCGCCCCGAGCGTGGTGGCAACCGGCGCCGCGAGCGCCTCGGCCAAAGCGAGGATCTCCGGCCCCGCCCGTGACGCGGCGGCCCCATCACCCGCAACGATCGCGACGCGTCGGGCAGCGATCAACGCCGCGGCGGCGCGCTCGATATCGGCGGCGTCGGCCACCGGCCGGTGCGCAGGGATCCGCCGTGCTTCGGCGTCGATGACCGGCGGCTCCGAGGTCTGGCCGAGCTCGATCACGTCGCCCTGCAGCCCGCAGAAGTCGAGATGGGTCGGACGCGGCGGGTCTGCCAAAGCGGCACGCCAGGCTTGACGCAACAAGCGCGGCAGCTCGGCCGTCGAATCGACCGGGGTCGAGAATTTCGTCACCGCCGCGAAGAGCGGGGCGTGAGCGATCTCCTGATAGGAATTGCGGTGCTGGAAGGAGGGTTCCTTGCGTCCGGTCAGTGCTATGACCGGGCTGCGCCCGAGATAGGGATCCTGCAATCCGGAAGCGAGGTTGGCGGCCCCAACCGACTGCGCCATGCACACGCCGGGTCGCCCGGCGATGCGGGCATAACCGTCGGCCATGTAGGCAGCCGCCTTTTCAGAATGGGCGAGGACCGGTTTCACCCCCAAATCTGCGAGCTGTAGCAGGGTGCGGCGCAGCACCGACTCGACGAAGAAGACATGCGTCATGCCGGTCCCGGCCAGTGCCCGCGCCAGCCATTCGGCGCCGGTCATAGCCGCGGGCATCGCCCCGGGCATCGATCGTTGTTCGCTCAATTCGGTTTCCTCCCGCTCAGAGCGTCAGACCGCCATCGACGATGACGGTCTGACCGGTGACCATCGCCGCTCCGGCACACAAGAAAAAGATCACCTCGGCGATGTCCTCGGGCTTGCAGGCGCGTTTGAGCGGGGTGCGCTCGATCGAGGCGCGCTTCCTGTCCTCCGGCCAGTCCTTTTGCCACGGGCTGTCGACATGCCCCGGCGCCACCGCGTTGACCCGCACCTCCGGCGCCAAAGTCCGGGCCAGGCTGCGCGTCAGATTGATCAGTCCCGCCTTGCTCGTCGCATAGGGGATGCTGCTGCCGGAGCCCATCACGCCGGCGATCGAGGCAGTGTTGCAGATCGCCCCCCGCGCCAGCTTGAGTGCCGCAACCGCGGCATGGGCGCAGCGGAACGGGCCGATCAAATTAGTGTTGAGGATCGTCGACCAGAAGCTCTCGGTCAGCGCGTCGAAATCGGCAAACGGGATCGGCGCCGGCGTCGCCGGGGTGCCGGCATTGTTGACGAGAAAGTCGAGACGCCCGAGCGCGTCGACGGCACTCGCCACCATGCGCTCGGCCTGCTTCGGCTGCGACACGTCGCCGGGTGCGGCGATGACCCGCCAGCCCAATACCTTGAGGCGCTCGACCTCGCGCGGTCCGCGCGGGTCGTCCGGCAGGTGGTTGAGCGCCACGGCAGCGCCGTTGCGGGCGAAGGCCTCGGTCGTGGCGAGCCCGATGCCCGAGGCGGCGCCGGTCACGAGCACGGCCTTTCCGATGAGATCCGCACTGATCATGCGAACGAGCCTTCGATGATTATCGAGGATGCAGGCGACAGGATGCCCCCGCCGCTCCTTCTGTCAAGACGCCGGCGTCTGTGCTATCGGTTCTTCTATCGAGCTGAGGGAGGAAGGAAATGGATACGACCGCGCCGAGGACCGCCGGGCTTCTGTCGCACTTGCCGTCACGCTTGCATCATCACGCCTTCGTCGTACGCGACCACGAGACGAACCGCCGCTTCTTCGAGGATCTCCTCGGGATCCCGCTGGTCGCGACCTGGTGCGAGAAGAGCTTTAGCAGCGAGCTCAACAAGGAGATCGAGTTCTGCCACACCTTCTTCGGCATGGCGGACGGCAGCTCGCTCGCCTTCTTCCAGTTCGCCGACCCCGAAATGTACGAGCTGACCCAAGCCGAGCGGCCGGCGAAGATCGGCCGCTACGACCACATCGCCTTCAAGGCCGAGCCCAAGACCTATGACGAGCTGAAACGGCGGCTCGAGCGCGCCGGTGAGACCTACCGCGAGAGCAATCACGGTTATTGCAGGTCGATCTATGTCTCCTCACCCGACGGGCTCGTCGTCGAGTTCACCGAGGACCCGCCCGACGTGGCCGAGATCGACGCCGCGCGCCGCGCCGATGCGCACCAGGAATTGGCGCGCTGGATGGCCGGTGACCGACGCACCAACAACGAATTGCGCGGCCGCGCCTTTTGAGCCCGAAGGCCTGCGGCACTTCCCTGGCGGACGGGAAGAAACGAATTGAGAATTCTCGTGTCGCTCGCCGACGCGAAAGCGCTGTTGAACGGACGCGT
>DASQCY010000043.1:0-3718 GCA_035634495.1 Allostellaceae bacterium | reverse complement strand
AAGAGCGAGCGGCCTGCGCTGCCCCTGCCTCGGTGATCAAAGTGAGAATCACGGTTCCCTCGCTGACACGGTCGCCGACCTTGACCTTCAGGTCAGCCACCTTCCCACCGAGCGGAGAGGGCACTTCCATTGAGGCCTTGTCGGATTCTAGCGTCACCAGCGGCTGCTCCGCCGCGATGGTGTCGCCCGGCTTGACCATGACCTCGATGATCGGCACGTCTTTGAAATCGCCGATGTCGGGAACGCGGACGTCGGCGACGCCGGCCGGCGCGCTCGTCGGTGCCGGTGGAGCGGACACGGCGGGTTTCACCGGTTCCTCGGCAGGGCCAGCACCGTCCACTTCGAGCATCAGGATCGATGCCCCCTCACTAACCTTGTCGCCGACCTTAACGGCGAGCGATTTGACCACGCCTGCGGCCGGCGAAGGCACTTCCATCGACGCCTTGTCCGATTCCAGCGTGATTAGGGGAGCGTCGACGCCCACCCGCTGGCCGGGCTGCACCGCAATCTCGATGATGGGCACATTCTTGAAATCGCCGATATCGGGAATGCGGATCTCTCTCAGCTCACCCATCGCACTGCCCTCCCAACATACGCAGGCTGCGCGTTACACTTATTGGCCCTCTTGCCCTCTTTTCACATCTTCCAGGGTGGCGGTCGCTCCGGATCGATCCCGTATTTGGCGAGGGCGGCCTCTACTTTGCTCTTGGGAATGGCACCCTCTTGCGCGAGCGCGTTGAGCGCAGCCGTTGCCACGTAGTGGCGGTCGACTTCAAAAAACTTGCGCAGCGCGACACGATAATCGCTGCGACCGAAGCCATCCGTGCCCAGACACACATAACGGCGTGGCACAAACGGCCTGATTTGATCCGCGAAGCTGCGCATGTAATCCGTGGATGCCACAACAGGTCCCTGCCGGGGGCTCAGACATTGCTCAACGTAGCTCGGGCGTGGTGCTTGCGTGGGGTGAAGCAGATTCCAGCGGTCAGTTTCCTGGCCCTGGCGGCGCAGCTCGTTGAAGCTCGGACAGCTCCAAATATCCGCGCTCACGCCGAAGTCCTGCGCTAGCAGGTCGGCCCCGGCGATCACCTCGCGCAGGATGGTGCCCGAACCGAGCAGTTGGACGCGCGGGCCTTTGTCATTGCCGCCGTCGCGCAACAGGTACATGCCGCGCCGAATTCCCTCCTCCGCGCCCGCTGGCATCGCAGGGTGGGAATAGTTCTCGTTCATCAGGGTGATGTAGTAGTAGACATCCTCCTGATCCCTGAACATGCGCCGCAGTCCATCTTGGATGATGACAGCAACTTCATAGGAGAAGGTCGGATCGTAGGCGACGCAGTTGGGGATGGTAGCGGCGAGCAGCTGGCTGTGACCGTCCTCGTGCTGAAGCCCCTCGCCGTTGAGCGTTGTTCTCCCCGCAGTACCGCCCAGCAGGAATCCGCGGCAGCGCATATCACCGGCGGCCCAGGCAAGATCTCCCACGCGCTGGAGCCCGAACATCGAGTAATAGATGTAGAATGGGATCATCGGCGCGTTGCTCGTGCTGTAGGAAGTCGCGGCGGCGATCCACGAGGACATGGCACCCGCCTCGTTGATGCCTTCCTGCAGCATCTGCCCGGACTTGTCCTCGCGATAAAACATCAGCTGGTCGGCGTCCTGCGGTTTGTAGAGCTGGCCGAGCTGCGAGAAGATACCGAGCTGACGAAACATTCCCTCCATGCCGAAGGTGCGCGATTCATCCGGGACGATGGGCACGATAAACCGGCCGATGACTTTGTCTCGCAACAACGTGCTGAGGATGCGCACGAAGGCCATCGTGGTAGAAATCTCGCGGCTTTCGGTGCTTGCAAGCTGGGCGCTGAACGCGGGGAGCTCTGGCACCTCAAGGGCCTTTGAGGTACGGCGGCGCTGCGGCAGAGGGCCTCCCAGCGTGGCGCGGCGCTCGCGCAGATATTTCATCTCCGAGCTGTCGGCCGGGAGAGTTAGGAACGGGATCTCTTCGATCTTCTCATCCGAGACCGGGATGGCGAAGCGGTCGCGGAATTTGCGCAGGGCCTCTAACCCCATCTTTTTCTGCTGATGGGTGATGTTTTGTCCTTCGCCGGCCTCGCCCATGCCATAGCCCTTCACCGTCTTGGCGAGGATGACGGTCGGCTGCCCAACGTACTTTACGGCGGCGGCATAGGCCGCGTACACCTTAACCGGATCGGAGCCGCCGCGGCGCAGCGCCCAGATCTCGTCGTCGCTCCAGTCCTTCACCAGCGCGGCTGTCTCGGGATATTTGCCGAAGAAATGCTGACGCACATAGGCGCCGTTCTTGGATTTGAAATCCTGGTATTCGCCATCGACGCACTCCTCCATGCGCTGGCGCAGCATTCCAGAGATATCCTTGGCCAGCAGCGGGTCCCAGTTGCTCCCCCATAGCACCTTGATCACGTTCCATCCGGCGCCGCGGAAGACAGCCTCGAGCTCCTGCACGATCTTGCCGTTGCCGCGCACGGGCCCGTCGAGGCGCTGCAAATTGCAGTTGATAACAAAGATGAGATTGTCGAGCCGCTCCCGCCCGGCAAGCGACACGGCTCCGAGCGATTCTGGCTCGTCCATTTCTCCGTCGCCCATGAAAGCCCACACCTTGCGCGCTGCGGTATCGGCGATGCCGCGGCCGTGCAGATATTTGAGGAAGCGCGCCTGATAGATCGCCATCAGCGGGCCGAGCCCCATAGATACGGTGGGGAACTGCCAAAATTCCGGCATCAGCCAGGGATGAGGATAGGACGAGAGGCCGCAGCCTCCCGTCTCCTGACGGAAATTCAGAAGCTGTTGCTCGGTGAGCCGGCCCTCGACGAAGGCCCGCGCGTAGATGCCAGGCCCGGAGTGGCCCTGGATATAGACGAGGTCGCCGCCGTGCTTATCCGACGGCGCGCGCCAGAAGTGACCAAAGCCGATGTCATAGAGCGTGGCCGCCGACTGGAAGCTGGCGATATGGCCGCCGAGTTCGGAGGACCCCTTGTTGGCGCGCAGAATGATCGCAACCGCGTTCCAGCGAATGATCGAGCGGATTCGATGCTCGATATCGCGGTCCCAGTTCGCACGCTCCTCGCGCTCCGGAGGAATGGTGTTGACATATGGGGTATTGAGTGTGAGCGGCGCGCTCGCACCGGCGAGCTGCGCCTCCTCACTCAATCGGTCAAGCAAAAACGACGCCCGCTCTCGGCCTTGGTGATGCACGACGGCGCGCAGCGAATCGATCCATTCGCCCGTCTCCACGGGATCGGCATCCGTCATCGCCAGCATGAGCTCCTCCCTGACTTTGTCAGACTATTTACGGTTTGGTCGCAACCTCCCCGCTCGTCATGAATCGCTTTAGCTTGGACGCCTAACCAGGAATCACTTCGAAAGCCTCTTCCTCCTCAACACGAGCGGGCGCTTTGGCCTGCCGACGCAATTGCGTGGCACCCGGTTGTTGAGACACAACTGGCACCCGATACACTACTTTCTTCTCCCAAAGCTCAAGCGTCAACCTCGCACGCCAATGCTCAAACGACCATGATTCAAGGCTATCCATCAGGAACACCGAGTTTGACACTTTTGATGAGCGCGCGTGACCATGCCCACGAACAACTTACATTTGGAGGCAAAAGTCGAATTACCGCCTGCGATAAGGGTAATCTGCACTCGGCCAGCGAGGTATCGGAAAGCGCACAGCGCGCCCATGTCG
>DASQCY010000042.1:0-5264 GCA_035634495.1 Allostellaceae bacterium | reverse complement strand
ATGATGGAGGTATTGGAGCGGCAGGGGCTCGGCGACGACCAGCTTCCGCTCGTCGCGACGATGCACGACTCGGCGCAGGCGCTATTGCGCATCATCGACGACGTGCTCGATTTCTCGAAGATCGAGGCCGGGAGGCTCGAGCTAGAAACGACGGCCTTCTCGTTGTCGGGACTGGTGGCGGGTGCGGTCGACACATTGCGGCCCCAGGCGGATGCGAAGGGTCTGGCGATCGCGGCCGAGATCGAACCCGGCTCCAACGACGCGCTCGTCGGCGACCCGACGCGGATCCGGCAGATCCTGTTCAACCTGTTGAGCAACGCGGTCAAATTTACCGAGCGCGGCGAGGTCGTCGTGCGCTCCGGCACGACGCCGCTCGGCGGCGGGCGGACGCGGGTCATACTCGCGGTCAAGGACACCGGTATCGGGCTCAACGCGCCGCAGCGGGCGCGCCTGTTCGAGCCGTTTTCGCAGGCGGACAGTTCGACGACGCGGCGCTATGGCGGCACCGGACTCGGTCTCTCGATCGTCCGCCGGCTGGCGCAGCTGATGGGCGGCGACGTCGCCGTCGACAGCGCGCCGGGCGAAGGTTCGACCTTCACCGTGACCCTGGAGCTGGAGGCCGCGCCGGCTCAATCGCCGCTTGCCGAATTGCTTAAGCCGGCGACGACGGCCCCGGCACCGGCAGCTTCCGTCGAGGCCCCGCGAGGCGAGGCGGCGCGATTGCTGGTGGTCGACGACCATCCGGTCAATCGCGAGGTGCTGGTGCGCCAGCTCAGATTGCTCGGCCTCCCCGCCGACACCGCCGAGGACGGCAATGATGCGCTCGCGATGTGGGCGCCCGGACGCTATGCGGCCGTGCTCGCCGATCTGCACATGCCGGGCATGGACGGCTTCGTGCTGACGCGCCAGCTGCGCGCGCGGGAAGCGGAGGACGGTGGTGCACGCACGCCGATCGTCGCGGTGACGGCGAATGCGATGCGCGGCGAAGAGGAGCGTTGTCTCGCCGCCGGCATGGACGCCTATCTGGCGAAGCCCGTGGCGATCGACCGGCTTCGCGTCACCCTGGAGCGCTGGCTGACGCTCGGCGATGGCTCCCCGGCGGCGCCGTCCGCAGCTGTCGGGGCGGCGATCGACCGCAATGTGCTGGCCGCCTGGCTCGGCGACGACCGCGACGGCATCGAGGACCTTCTGCGAAAGTTCCGCGACAGCGCCGTCGAATCCGAGCAGGCAATAAATGCGGCGTGGCGCAAAGCCGACCTCGCCGGACTCGCTGCCGCCGCGCATCGACTCAAAGGTGCCGCGCAGGCGGTCGGCGCCACCCGGCTCGGCGCTGCCGCCGACGGCTTGGAGCAGGCGAGCAAGGCCGGCGACCGCGAGGGCTGCCGCGACCGGCTAGGCCCGCTCGCAGCCGAACTGCGGCGCGCCATCGCCGAGATCCAGGGCTGATGCGGTAAGTTATAACAACCCCGTGGACGCTACCTTGCGCCCGACATTGGCTCCTGAGACGAAGGCCGGATCCTGTTTCTTAAAACGATCTATCCGAGCCGCAAGGCGACGAGGAAACGCAGGAAAGGAGAACCCACGTGAAAAGGCGTGGATTTCATGATGATGAGGAAAGGAACCTGATCACCGCATATGAAAGCGGCGAATTCAGGCCGGTGAAGGACCAACAAAAGGCGAAGCAAACCGCAATCGAGGCAGCCCGGCGCTATATGCGGAAGGATGCACGCGTCAATATTCGCCTCTCGACCGCCGACCTCGAGATGCTGAAAAGGCGCGCTGCCGAGGAAGGGCTTCCGTACCAAAGCCTAATCGCAAGCGTGCTCCACAAATACGTCAGCGGCAGCGCCCCCTCTGGAAACCAGGGGGGATGAACCTCAACGGCGTCCCACCATGACGAGGCCGACTCCACGGCCGATTGGGCGCAACAATCTTGACGCTACCGCTCGCGGTCCACGCGCTCGCCGGCTCCAGCCCCTGACTGCCTCTTACAGTCCGAGATCGCTCAACGATGGGTGATCGTCGGGGCGGCGGCCGAGCGGCCAGTGATACTTGCGCTCGCTCTCCTTGATCGGGAGATCGTTGATGCTGGCGATGCGCAGGCGCATCAGCCCGTGCTCATCGAACTCCCAGTTCTCGTTGCCATAGCTGCGGAACCAATTGCCGCTGTCATCACGCCATTCGTAGGCGAAGCGCACGGCGATGCGGTTCTCACGGAAGGTCCAGACTTCCTTGATCAGGCGGTAGTCGAGCTCGCGGTTCCACTTGCGCGTCAGGAACGCCTCGATGGCCGCGCGGCCCTCTAGAAACTCCGAGCGGTTGCGCCAACGGCTGTCAGTCGTGTAGGCGAGCGCAACGCGCACGGGATCGCGCGTGTTCCACGCGTCTTCGGCCATTCGCACCTTTTGCGCGGCAGTCTGGACGTTGAAGGGAGGAAGTGGCGGACGGTCCATTTTACGCTCCTCGGCCGGGCTCCTGTCAGTGCATGCCGCCTACGCTGCCAATTCGAGAATCTCGCGAACCTGCGCAGGGCCGACGATCGGCCGCGGATTGCGCGGCACCCACGGGGTGTCCATCGCCTGCTCGGCAATCCGCGCGAAGCTCCCCGGCACGATCTTAACGGCGCCGAGGCTACGCGGCATGCCGAGCCCGCCGATAAAGGTGTCGAGCACATCGCCGGCATCATCGCCCGGATGGCCCATCGCCGCGGCGACGAGAGCCTGGCGCTCGGCGTTTGCGGGCTTGTTCCAGCGCATTACCGCTGGCAGCATGATGCACGAGGTATGGCCGTGCGGGATGTCGAACACCGCACCCAGCACATAGCCGATGCCGTGGCTGGCACCCATCGGCACGCCGGCCGCAAGCGGCCCCATCGACAGCCACGAGCCGATCTGGCAGTCGAGCCTGGCAGCGAGATCGCCAGGGTCGGCCTTGACCCGCGGCAACCCTCGGCAGAGCAGTGCCAACCCGTGCAATGCCTGCGCGTCGGCATAGGGATTGGCCTCGCCGGAGCAGATGCCCTCAACGCAGTGATCGACCGCGCGGATGCCGGTCGACAGCCATAGCCATTCGGGGGTGTGCACGGTGACCGCCGGGTCCAGCACCACGGCGCGCGGGATGATCCGCGGATGCCGAAACAGCTCCTTGACCCGGCTTCGCTCGTCGGTGACGCCAGCGATGGCGCTGAACTCGCCGGCCGAAAGCGTGGTCGGCACGGTGACCTGCGGCACCGCGGGCGCGTTGCACGGTGGTGGCCCGAGGGCGTCGTCCGACCCCTTCACCGGGCGGTACTGGTCGAGAGCCTCCGCGGTGCGGATGTCGTTCGCCAGACAGAGCCGAACCGCCTTGGCGGCGTCCGTCACCGAGCCACCGCCGATCGTGGCGATCATATCCGCACCCGCCTCGCGCGCCGCCGCCGCGGCCTCGATCACAGCACGCCGCGGCGTATGCGGCGGCATCCTGTCGAAGAGGCCGGCAAACCGGTTACCGAGCGCGCGACGGACCTTCGCGACCTCGTCGGTGGTGCGGTTGAGCGTGCCGCTCGCCATCAGAAACACCCGCTCGGCCTCGAGCTGCCGCGCTTCCTCGGCGACCACCTCGGCCGCCGGCCGGCCGAACACCACCTGATCCATCTCGCCAAACACGACGCGGCCCGAGTGCAGCATGGTCTTTACTCCCTTGGCTGGACAGTGTGGCGCGGTCACCCGCGGGGCATTAGCGGTCCAGTCCCAGTCGGCCGATCGCCGGCAGCTTTAGCGCCGGCACGGCGGCGTCGATGCCGATATTGAGCCCCAGGAAGTTCAGCTCGAACCCCTCGTCGACGGCGAGGAGGACGCCGGCCAGGCCGTAGAGCGAAAACTGAAACCCGGAGCCACTGGGTGCGGCGGCAAAGAGGGCACCACCGGGCAGAAAATCTTTGCCGATCGCATTCGACGGCAGCTCGAGGCCGAGCTCGGGGACCTGGCGGGCAATATACGCGGTGAACGTGTTGCTGTTGGGGCCGGGCCAGGCGCGATACTCGTGCGGATAGGGATAGCGGAGAACCGCGGCACGGATATCCTCGATCACCGCGTCGACATCCGGTCCACGCCGCTCCAAGATGATCTGTGGTCGGGCGCCGAACCAGTAATTGTCGGGGCCCGTCCGGTCGACGCGAACCGCCGGGGCGCCGTTGGCGACACCGAAGCCCAGCACCTCGTACCGCGTGTAGCGCTGGGCCCCGGTCGGCTTGACCGCAATCCAGGTGTGCACGGAAAACACCCCGCGCCACGAGACGGCACGGGCGGCATAGACCTGAACCACCGCCTCCGGCGTGGTCGCCGGGTCGGGTGCTAGGCCAGTGGGGTCGCGGCGCGCCTCGTACCACGGCACCCCACTGCGCCCATCGGGCAGGCAACCGCTGACCAGCACCGGCAGCACGAACAACCCGAGCAGCAACAGACCGAACGAGGCGGCAAAATGCATGTCCAGCTTGGCAGACTAGCGCGCTATGCCCGATGCACCGGCCGGCACGTCGTAAAAGGCCAGGGTCATCGAGACGCTGGTGTAGTAGCCCATCAAGGTAATCACGTCGGTGATGCCGACATGGCCGAGTGCCTTGACCGCGCGGTCGTAGAGCCCGTGCGGGACCCAGCGCGAATTGGTGAGGGCCATCGCCATCTCATAGACGACCTGCTCGCGCTCGTCCGAGAATGAAGTCTGCAGGCCGGCGATCAGTGCCTCGACCTTGTCGGCCGGCAGCCCGACTTCCTTGCCGCGACGCTCATGCGCGCTGGTCGGGTAGGCCGAATGCCACTTGCTGTTAATGATGCAGACAGCGATCTCGCGTTCCCGTTCGGTAAGCGAGTAATGGCCGGGATGGAAATGGGCGCCGAGCGGCGTCGCCGCCTTCACCAATTTGGGGTTGTGCACCCAAATCTTGCTCGGCCCACCAACCTGGCCGCGGATCTCTTTCAGAAAGCGATAGCCCTCCTGTTGCTCGGGCGTCATCTGCTCATAGGGGATCTCGGCGTAACGGCCAAAGGTAGGCGTATCGGGCATTTCGGGTTTCCTTCTTAGGGTGGATTTACGAGGTCATCGCTGCCGCAGGTGCTAACTTCGCCGCGGCGGCTCTATCGGCATCGTCGCGATATCGGTCCAGGCGACCGGAGCGCCGGCCTTCGCGGCGGCTTCTTCCGGCGGCACGCTCGGATCCCAATGCACCGCCAAAAAACGTCGCCCAGTGACGCCGGCGGCGGCATCCGACACCAGCCAGTTGAGCGGCG
>DASQCY010000041.1:0-2299 GCA_035634495.1 Allostellaceae bacterium | reverse complement strand
TTTTGCGTCGGCGGCGAGACCCAGATCGAGCGGGTTTTGACCCATGCCATTCGCGAGACGAGCAGCCGCAAGGTCAACGCGATGGTCTTTGTCGGCGATGCGATGGAGGAAAAGGTCGACCGGCTGTGCCGCCATGCCGGTGAGCTCGGCCTCTTGGGCGTGCCGATCTTTCTGTTCCACGAGGGCCGCGACCGCACAGCGGCGGCGGCGTTCAAGCAGATCGCAAGCCTGTCGCGCGGCGCCTATCTCAGCTTCGATTTGGCCAGCGCCGATCGCCTGAAGGAATTGCTGGGCGCGGTCGCGGTCTATGCGGCCGGCGGCTATCGCGCGCTTACCGCCTATGGCGAAAAGAAAGGCGGCGAGGTCTTGCGTCTCACCTCCCAGCTGAAGAACTGAGCGGCGGCGATGCTCTATCTTCTCGGCGGGTTCGCGCTTCTCAGCGGCTTCTTGATGCTGGTCTATCTGTTCGTCAACGCCGACCCGGCGCGCCTCGCCCGCGGCCTCAAAGTGACCGGCATCGTCATCGCGGTCTTGGCGGTGGCGACCTTGGCGATCTCCGGGCGGCTCGCCGCGCTGCTGATGCCGCTCGCCATGTTGATGCCGGCCTTGATCCGGGTTCGCAGTCTCCTCGACCGCTACCGTCCGCCTTCCGGCGGCCAGACCTCGACGGTGGCGACGCCCTTCCTGCGGATGACGCTCGATCATGACACCGGCAGCATGACAGGCACCATTCTGCGCGGCCGCTTCAGCGGCATGCGTGTCGAGGAGCTCGGCTCGGCCGACCTCTTGGCATTGCTGCGCGAGTGCCGGGCGGAGGACGAGGAAGGAGCGCGCCTGCTCGAAGCCTATCTCGATCGCCTTCACCCCGATTGGCGCGACGAGCTCGCCGGCGAGCGCGCCGGCGGAGGCTCCGGGGGCGGTGCCCGGCCGGCGAGCGGCGACATGTCGGTCGAGGAGGCTTATGCCATCCTCGGGCTCTCGCCCGGCGCCGACGCCGAGGCGATCAAGGATGCGCATCGCCGGCTAATGGTCAAATTGCACCCCGATCACGGCGGCTCGGACTATCTGGCGACCAAGATCAACCGCGCCCGCGACGTGCTGCTGCACCATTAGTTGAGCCCGGTGGGAGAGATGCAGTCGAAGTGGCCAAAGTGCTGGCCGATGCCTTCGTCGTTGACCTTTCTCAATCGCGCGATCTTGTCGTGGGAAGCGCATACCTTTTGCGCCACCTGCGTCGCGTCGTCGATTTTGTTCGCGATGCCGTCGTAGCGGACGGTGACAGCCGTCGCCGAGTTTTCGACGACCGTCGGGGTCGCGGTGCACGCGACTAGCGCGAGGAGGACCGATAAGAGAGCGATCCGGTGCATTATGCGTGCTCCAAAAAAAGAGATACATAACGCCTCGAAGGTTGCCATTGTCATCGCTCCGCTGGAACAGCCGCGCTGCCACCTCCGATCCTGCACCTCGCCCGATCCTGGTGCCGCTGGTCGTCGCCTGCGCGATGTTCATGCAGAACCTCGATTCGACCGTCATCGCGACCGCGCTGCCGACGATCGCGCGATCGCTCGACGAAAGCCCGCTCACCCTCAACGTCGCGATCACCTGTTATTTGCTGAGCCTTGCGGTGTTCATCCCGATCAGCGGCTGGACAGCCGACCGGTTCGGGGCGCGGCGCGTGTTCAGCGCGGCGATCGTCGTCTTCACATTGGGCTCGATCGGCTGCGGCATGGCCAATTCGCTGGCCGCCCTGGTCGCCGCCCGCATCGTCCAGGGTATGGGCGGGGCCCTGATGGTGCCGGTCGGTCGTCTCGTTCTGCTGCGGACCGTGGAAAAATCCGATCTGGTGCGCGCCATGTCCTATGTCAGCGTCCCGGCGCTGATCGGCCCGGTCATGGGGCCGCCGCTCGGCGGCTTCATCGTCACTTATTGGTCGTGGCGCTGGATTTTTTTCGTCAACATCCCGATCGGCGTCCTCGGCATCGTCCTCGTCAATTTGCTCGTCGGCGATCTGAAGGAGAGCGGCCGCCGGCCGTTCGACTTTGGCGGTTTTGCGCTGACCGGGGTCGGGCTGGCGACCCTGGCGTTCGGCTTCGAGAATGTCGGGCGCGGCGCGCTGCCGAGCATCCTGGTGGCGGCGTTGCTGACCGTCGGCGCCGCCTGCACGGTGCTTTATGTGCGCCATGCTCGCCGTGTCGCCCATCCGATCATCGACTTGGCGCTGTTTCAAATCCCGACCTATGCGGCTGCGTCGATCGGTGGTTTCCTGTTCCGCATGGGTTTGGGGGCGCTGCCGTTTCTG
>DASQCY010000040.1:0-4844 GCA_035634495.1 Allostellaceae bacterium | reverse complement strand
GGGTGGTCCTGAAGGCGCCAAAGATCCTGGTCTTCGATGAGGCGACCTCGGCGCTCGACACCAAGACCGAGCGCGAGATCCAGGCGAGCCTCGCCGAGATCTCCGCCGACCGCACGACCCTGATCATCGCGCACCGGCTGTCGACGATCGTCGAGGCCGACCAGATCCTGGTGCTCGACAATGGCCGCATCGTCGAGCGCGGCGATCACCGCGAGCTGCTGGCGCGCGGCCGCGTCTACGCCGCGATGTGGGCCCGCCAGCAGGAGGCCGCACAGCGCGACGCCGCTCTCGCCGCGGATTGACGAGCGTGTGACCACCGAAGAGCTGATCGCGGCTTTGCGGCGAGGCGATCGGCGCGCGCTCGCCCGCGCCATCACCCTCATCGAATCAACCCGCCCCGACCACCGTGACGAGGCCGAACGGCTCGTCGAGTCGCTGCTCCCGCACACCGGCGGCGCGGTTCGCATCGGCATCTCCGGCCCCCCTGGCGCCGGCAAATCGACCTTTATCGAACGCTTTGGCCTCGATGGCATTGCGCTCGGCCGCCGGATTGCGGTGCTCGCGGTCGACCCGGCCTCGAAGCGCGGCGGTGGTGCCATCCTCGGCGACAAGACGCGTATGACCGAACTGGCAAAGGCGCCCGGAGCCTTCATTCGGCCCTCCTCGGCCGGCGAGCGAGTGGGCGGTGTGGCGCGCCGCACGCGCGAGGCGATCCTGCTCTGCGAAGCGGCCGGGTTCGACACGGTGCTGGTCGAGACGGTCGGCGTCGGCCAAGCCGAGACAGCGGTCGCCGAGCTCGTCGATATGTTCGTGCTGATTCAGCCGCCGGCGGCGGGCGACGAGCTGCAAGGGGTCAAGCGCGGCGTGATCGAGCTCGCCGATCTTGTTCTCGTCAACAAGGCGGACGGCGAGCTCGCGGCGGCGGCGCGTCGATCGGCCGCCGATTATGCGAGCGCCATGCGGCTTCTGCGGCCGCCACTACCCGAATGGCAGGTACCGGTGCGCACGGTCTCAGCGCTCGAAGGGACTGGCATCAACGAGGTCTGGGACGACGTCGCGCGCTTTCGCGCGGCACTCGAACAATCGGGCGCATGGTCGCGGCAACGCGCCGAGCAGGCGCGCGTGGCGCTCTGGTCCGAGATCGGCGACAGCCTCCTCGAGCATTTCCGCTCGGCGCCCGCCGTCGCCCACCGCCTCGCCACCGTCGAGCGTGAGGTCATGGCCGGTACTCGCACCCCGACCGCCGCCGCCCACGCGCTGCTCGCGGCGTTTCTCGGTGGGGGCTCAGATCGCTAACTACCCCCGAGCTGGAGCTACCACGATTTCTCGCAATTGCCGAAATACAACGAAAATCGCGTTTTCGCCGCAGAACCGCCCGAATGGCCCGGCAAGATAGAAAGCTATTTCAGTTGCTTAGGTCGCGAATTCGGTACTCCGCGGATCAACGGAATTTTTCACGGGATCAACGAATTGAGACCGCCATAACAACCGAATAACAACGGATTTCCGCACGGCGGAAATATAGCGCGGTTGGCTACCTCGCCATCATGGCGCGGGCGTACGCCCCGCCTGCCTCGATCGCCCGGAGACCAGCCTTGAGCTCCGGGTGAAAGAGGTGCCAGACGTGGACCATCTCCGGCCAGACCTGAAGATCGACGCGCACATCCGCGGCGCCGGCGACCTTAGCCAGCCGGATCGCGTCGTCGAGCAACGTCTCAGCCGCACCGACTTGGATCAGCAATGGCGCCAAGCCGCGAAGGTCCGCATAGATCGGCGCCGCCAAGGGCGACCGCGGATCGACGCCGTCGAGGTAGAGCCCGGCCATCTCGAGGAGGCCTGCCTGCTGCACCATCGGATCGGCCTCGGCCTTGGTCGACATCGTCTCGCCGATCCCTTCCATGTCGACCCAGGGCGAGATGCACCAGCCGCAGGCCGGCTGTGCCAACCCGGCATCGCGGATCGCCAGCATCGCCGCGACCACCAGACCACCGCCGGCACTGTCGCCGGCGATTGCTATGCGTCCCGGACGGATCCCGCGGGACAGCAGATAGCGATAGCCCGAGACGGCATCTTCGACCGCCGCCGGGAATGGGTGCTCGGGTGCCAAGCGGTAATCGAGCGCCAAAGCCCAGGCTTTCGCAGCCCGGCCGGCTTCGCTGACCAAATGCCGGTGGCTGTCGAGCGAGCCGATCACATAGCCGCCGCCGTGCACATAGAGCAGTGCCGCGTCGCGATCGTCTTGCGGGGTCGAGGTCCACTCGGCCCGCACCCCGTTGGCAGTGACCGGCTCGACCGCGACGTCGCGGGCGATGCCGTATTGCAGGAAACCCGCGTCCATATCCTTGCGGCGCTGCCGATAGTCGTCCGAACGCACCCGGCTGGCCAATTTTGCGCGCAGCGCGCCGATTTCAATGTCGCTCATGTCCCTCTCCCGAGACCCGCTTGGTGGTGCCGATTCGTCACCCTATCATGGTCTTGGCTGCTAAAGTACCGCCTGCCGGCGCAGACAGACGGCGAGGAAATGAGATGACGACACAACTGGACCTGCCGGAACGGATCGAGGCCGATTTTGTCGTGGTCGGCGCCGGATCCGCCGGCTGCGCCGTGGCGGCGCGGCTCAGCGAGGACCCGACGACCAAGGTCGTGCTGCTCGAGGCCGGCGACGCGGACACAAACCGCTGGATCCACATCCCGCTGGGCTTTGGCAAGACCTTCGCCGATCCAAGTGTCAACTGGTGCTACGAGACCGAGCCCGACCCGGGTGCGGCCGACCGCCGCGTCTTCTGGCCGCGCGGCAAGGTGCTAGGCGGCTCGTCCTCGATCAACGGGATGGTCTATATCCGCGGCCAGGCCGAGGATTTCGACCATTGGCGCCAGCTTGGCAATACCGGCTGGTCGTTCGAGGATGTGCTGCCCTACTTCAAGCGCTCCGAGCACCAGGTTCGCGGTGCCGACGGGTTTCATGGCACCGGCGGTCCGCTCAGCGTATCGGATGTCGCACGGCATCCGATCTGCGAGGCCTTCATCGCGGCTACCAGCGAGCTCGGCTTTCCGCGCAACGACGATTTCAACGGAGCCACCCAAGACGGTGCCGGGTATCATCAGACGACGACGCGCAACGGCAAGCGCTGCTCGACCGCCGTCGGCTATCTGCGCCCGGCGATGCACCGGCCTAATCTCCGGGTCGTCACCGGGGCGATGACCGAAAGGATCACCTTCGACGGCCGGCGTGCCACCGGCGCGGCATTCCGCCGGGACGGCCGGCTCCGCACCGCGTTTGCCGCGAGCGAGGTGATCCTGTGCAGCGGTGCCGTCAACTCACCGCAACTGCTTATGCTGTCCGGCATCGGCCCGCAGCGGCACTTGGCCGAATTCGGGGTTGCGGTGGTGCAGCACCTGCCGGGGGTCGGGCAGAGCCTGCAGGACCATTATTCGGCGCCGGTCAAGCTCAAGTCCCGGCTGCCGGTCACGGTCAACGATGTGATGCTGAGTAATGCCCGCAAGCTCAAGGCCGGGCTCGAATACTACATGTTTCACCGCGGCCCACTGGCGATGATCAGCTCGCCGGCGGCCCTGTTCGCGCGCACCCGACCGGAACTCGCATCCCCCGACATCAAAATTTCGATCTCGCCGTTCAGCGCCGAGCGGCCGCAGGACGGCCTGCACCGGTTTTCGGGTTTTACGTCGATCGCCTATCAGCTGCGGCCGGAGAGCCGCGGCGAGATCAAGTTGAAGAGCCCCGACCCGTTCGATGCGCCGGCGGTTCATCCCAATTATCTGGCGACGGAAACCGACCAGCGCACGATCGTCGCCGGGCTCAAGCTGGTCCGGCGGATCTTGGCGAACCCCCACCTCCAGCATTTTATCGCCTCGGAGTTCCAGCCTGGCCCCGAGATCGAAAGCGACGAGCAATTGCTGGACTACGCCCGGCGGCGCGGCGGCACCGTTTATCACCCGACCAGCACCTGCAAGATGGGCAGCGACCCGCTGGCGGTTGTCGATGCCGAGCTCAAGGTGCACGGGATCGGGGGGCTGCGCGTCGCCGACGCCTCGATCATGCCGACCGTGGTTTCCGGCAACACCAACGCCGCGACGATCATGATCGGCGAGAAGCTCGCCGACATGGTGCGCCAGCAGGTGCGGCTCGCTGCTTAGCTTTTGGCCGATCCCACCCGCACGGGGAGCTCCTCGCCGCCGGGTCGATCACCGCTGCGCGGCAAGCGGATCGTGAATTCGGTGAATTCCCCCGGTTGGCTGTCGACCTCGATCGAGCCGCCATGCTGTTGCGTGACGATGTCCCAGCTGATCGAGAGCCCGAGCCCCGTCCCTTCTCCGGTCGGCTTGGTCGTGAAGAACGGCTGAAACAGCTGGTCCCTGATTTCGGGCGGGATGCCGGTGCCGTTGTCGCGCACCCGCACCTCGACCGTCTCGCCCAGATCGCGGGTCGACACCTGGAGAGTCGGGCGATAGTCGGCCTCGCCGTTGCCGCGAGCGCGCTTGGTGGCGGCGTAAAAGCCGTTGCCGAATAGATTGAGAAGGACGCGGGTGATCTCCTGCGGCGCCAGCTCGATCGGTGCGACCGCGGGGTCGAGATCGCGTTCCAGGGTGATGTTGAAGCCCGCATCCTGGGCGCGCGCCCCGTGATAGGCGAGGTTCAGCGCCTCGTCGACGAGGGTATTGAGATCGACCTCGCGGCGCTCGCCCGACACCCCGCGCGAGTGCTCCAGCATGCTCTTGACGATGCCGTCGGCGCGCTTGCCGTGCTCGGCGATCTTTTCGAGATTGCCGGTCAGCATGCCGACGATTTCGTCGAGTTCGGCGCGCTCGTCTTCGGCCAGCCCGGC
>DASQCY010000039.1:0-1681 GCA_035634495.1 Allostellaceae bacterium | reverse complement strand
CGGGTTTTCGGCGAACGGGTAATCGACCGAGAACAGGATGCGGTCGATGCCCATCTCCATCATGCTGCACACGAGCGCGGTATCCGAAAAGAAGCCGCTCGTCGTGATCCAGAAGTGCTCGCAGAAGATGTCGCGGAAGGTCTTCTCCTTCATCGTCGCGCGCAGCCCATGGCTGATGCGCCACAGTAGAAACGGCAACCCTTCGCCCATGTGCCCGAGAATAATTTTGAGGCCGGGATGGGCATCGAACACACCGCTCAAGACGAAGCGTAGGCCCTGGGTCGCGGTCTCGACCGTGAAGCCCCAGGCGGCGCGCAGGATACCGGGATGTGACTGCGCGTAATCCTTGTAATAGGTCTCGATGACCGCGGGGTGCGGCAACGCGGGATGGATATAGATCGGTACGTCGAGCTCGGCGGCCCGCTCCCAGATCGGCCAGAACCGCTTATCGTCGTGAAAGACGCCGCCGGTCATGCCGTTGACCATCGCGCCCTTGAAGCCGAGCTTGGTGACGGCGCGCTCCAGTTCGTCGGCCGCGGCGCGCGGGTTGGCGGTCGGCAACACGGCGAAGGCGGAAAAGCGACCCGGATGGCGGCGCACTGCCTCATCGAGCCGGTCATTGGTGCGGCGCGCCAAAGGCGGCCCGGCTTCGGCGTCTATCGCCTGCAGTCCGGGGATCGAATGGGACAGGACCTGCAGATCGATGCCGGCCTCGTCCATTTCACGGATGCGCAGCGCGCCGAGATCATCGAGCCGTTCGACGATATCACGACCCGCGCCGGGACCGCCGCCGAGCTGCTTGACCTCGGGGTCCAGGTAATGCTCTTCGAGCGCAATGATGTAGGGCTTCTTTGCCATTTCTGTCCTCCTCCCATGCCTGGCGCGCCGACCTGCGTCGCCAAGGTCGCGCGAAGATTAAACCATCCGGCGGGATGAGGCGCTCGATCCGTGCTGCGCCCTGCCCGGGTCGGGCGCGGCCGCCCGCCGCCATCGTTGAAGCCACCGACCATATGGCAGATCACGGTGCCGGGCTATAGCGCGTTGGGCGGGCGCGAGTTGTGACCGGCGACCGATGAGCCGGCTGGGCGCAACGCAGGGCGCTGTCGACCCGCGCTGGGAAAGGACCGCGGCGACGGACGGATGGAAAACCATCTCCGAGCGCAATGTTTCTTTTGGATATAGGTACTACATTCGACCGCCAAGATCCGGACTAGCGCGCTGCCATCCTCAAGCAATGAACCAGCCCGTTCCGTCATTCGCCCTCGAGATCCGTGGGCTCGCCAAGAATTTCGATCAACCGGCGGTCGACGGATTGGATTTGAGGGTTCGGACCGGCGAATTTTACACCTTGTTAGGGCCCAACGGCGCGGGCAAGACCACGACATTGCGAATGGTCACCGGGCTGCTGAAGCCGGATCGCGGGTCGATTACCGTCTTCGGCATCGACGCGCTGGCTGATCCGATCGGGGTCAGGAAAGCCGTAGCGTGGCTTTCGGACGAGCCGATGATCTACGACAAGCTGACGCCGATGGAATATCTGCACTTCGTCTCGGGCTTGTGGGCGGTGGAGAGCGGCCTCGCCGAGGCAAGGGCGCGCGATCTGATCGGCTGGCTTGGGTTGGAGGCTTACGCGCATCAACGTTGCGAGGGCCTTTCCAGAGGCACGCGTCAGAAGGTGGCG
>DASQCY010000038.1:0-2058 GCA_035634495.1 Allostellaceae bacterium | reverse complement strand
CCATCCTCCAATGTCGAGATGACCTGCCCCGGCGCGATGTCGCCCTGGTAGTTGCAGCCGAACGCCGCCATCACGCCGATCCGCGGCACCTCAACGCCGTTTTCGAGATGCAATGCCGTCTGCTTCTTCATTGCCTCGAGGTTTTCGGCGTGGCTGCGGTGCAGGTTCTTCTGGGTGAACGCATCGGACGCGGTCAGCGCGATCGCGCCGGTAATCGTCAGCTTGTTCCGGAAGACGAGGGCCCGCTTGAGCCCGCTCGCGTTGAACCACAGAGCGGTGTAGTGGACGCCTTCCTTCGGGGTGAACCCTGCGACAACGTCTTCGGCGTCGGCCCAACCCGGCACGATGCGCGGGCTGACAAACGATGCGGCTTGGATATGGTGCAGCCCGGTTTCGGCGAGCGCCTCGATCAGCTGGATCTTGTCCGTGGTGCCGATCGGGCCGGGTTCGATCTGGAAGCCTTCGCGCGGGCCTTCCTCGTGGATCTCGACGTGTTGCGGCAGATCGCTCATGGCTTTGTTTCCTATGTTAATTCCCGAGCCGGTAGAACCGCGACGCGGTGCCGGCGAAGAGATCGGCCTTTTCCGAAGCCGAAGCGCCGTGCGCCAGCCGCTTGAACGCGTTGAACAGCACCGGATAGCTGCAGGCACCCTTGTCGACCGGGAAGTTGCTTTCGAACATGCAGCGGTTGGCGCCGAAGTTCTCGATGCAGGCCTCGACATTGGGCCGCCAGGCATTGGCCATCTCACCCGAGGACGGCGGCAGCGGCGCCAGGTGAAAGTCGAAGGCGTTGACGATCATCGCCAACCCGCCGAGCTTCACATAAACGTTCGGGCAGGCGGCGAGCGCCTTGATGTCGGCGCGCCAGCGGGGGAACACCTCGTTGCGCTTATAGGGCCCGACCCCGAGCGGACCGCCGAAATGGTTGAGCACGATCTTCACCTCCGGGCATTCGCGCGCCACTTCGGCCAGGGTCTTGATCTGCGGGTGATAGATCCACGCTTCGAAGGTCAAATTGTGCGCCGGCAGCCGCTTGAGACCACGGCGGAAGTTCGGGTCATCCATCAGCCCCGTTGGCGGTACATAGGATGAGGCGCCGATGATCGCCGGATCATGCGCGGCGATCTGACGGATGCCTCGAAACCGGCCGCCGGCCGCGGCGATCTGCCCTTCGAGCACCGCATCGACATTGGGCAGCCGCAAATCGGCGAAGCTGACGATACCGGCGCAAATTTTGGTCTTACTGCCGCGCCGGTCGCTCTCCTCGGCAATCGCTCGAACGAACTCGCTTTCGCCGATCGGGCGCATTTCCTCGCGACCGCTGGTCCGATAGCCCGAACCGCACTGGATGAACACGGTCGCGACGATGTTGTGCCCCGAGTTGACGTCGGCCAAGAGTTCGTCGAGCAGATAGCGGCTGCCCGGGTGATCCCAGAGATGATGGTGCGGGTCGACGATCGGCAGATCGGGCTCGAGGATCTCCTCGGTCAACTTCTTGAGCCATTCGGAATTGGGCAGCGGGCGGGGATAGGCGCGGGCTTCGACGGGCATGGCATTCTCCCGGGAGGTGGGCCGACTCGATGGCACTAATTAAATTAGAGCATGACCCGACCGGGTCGAACCACTCCCTCGTCACCCACGCGGAAAGCGGGGGTCCATGGCCTGCCCTGATTTGAACAGGGGCGGCCTCTCGTCGCTCCCCCTGAGTCCGCCCGCCAGCGCGGACGTGCCTTGGGCAGGCCCTGGGCCTGCATTCGCGGGGACGACTGTTCAAGATGGTTGGAAACCGCTCTAGTGGCGCCGTTGGCAAAACCTACTCCGAAATTGTAGCTTACGGCGCAACTGGGACTGTCGATTAGAGGAGGGGAGGATGAACGACGCGGGCACCATGCCGCGGCACATGCTGGACATCAGGGAGCTGACGGCGGAGGCGTTTGCACCCTATGGCCAAGTCATCGCGCCGCTGCGAACCGGCGGCCAGGGTGCCGAGACCAGCCACGACCCCGAGGCCTCGGACAGCGAGGCAAAGCTCGTCTTAGGCAATGGCGAGCCACGGCT
>DASQCY010000037.1:0-13632 GCA_035634495.1 Allostellaceae bacterium | reverse complement strand
GGACGGACGTGCACTTACGGCGTCAGAGTTGGCTCGCGTGGCTGGCATCACGCCGCAGACCGCGAGCGGTCATCTGGCGCGTTTGGCGGTGGCTGGCCTTCTCGCTGTCGAGAAGCAAGGCCGGCATCGCTACCACCGGCTTGCATCACCGGCGGTGACCCAGATGATCGAAAGCATCATGCAGGTGGCGTCCGGCCTGGACACGGCCCGACCGCGGCTCGTTGTCGGTCCGCGAGACGCAGCGTTGCGGGCGGCACGGACCTGCTACGACCATCTTGCCGGCCGTCTCGGCGTGGCGCTCGCAGACGCGTTGGTCGAGGGCGGCCGCGTGGAGCTGGCGAGCGACGGAGGAATGGTTACCGACGCAGGCGTCGCGTTTTTTGGGAGGGTCGGCATCGACCTCGATAGGGTTTCAGCGCGTAGCAGCGGACGCTCAGCTCGCGTTCTGTGCAGACCATGTCTCGACTGGAGCGAACGACGCCTTCACCTGGCCGGCACGATCGGCGCAGCCCTATGCGCGCACTGCTTCGCGAAGGGCTGGATACACCGCAACAACGGCACCCGCGCCGTCACGATCACACCGAAGGGCCGACACGTTTTTCGCGACGAGTTCGATGTGAGGTTGGAGTAGTTTCTTCGGCACTTCGTGTCGGCGGCCATCCGCGTCGGCTGCGGTGGAGTTAGCGATGCGCGCTTGACAGCGACGGTAAGCCTCTACTAACGTAAGTCATGGCTTACGAAGCGGCCTTGACCGCGCTTTCCGATCCGACGCGACGGCTGGTTTTCGAGCGCATTCTCGGCGCGCCGCGGCCCGTCGCCGCCATTGCCGAAGGTTTGCCGGTCAGCCGTCCCGCCGTCTCGCAACACCTGAAGGTGTTGAAGGAGGCTGGACTGATCACCGAGCGGCGCAATGGCACACGGCGGCTCTATGCGGCGAACCCGCAGGCGCTCGGTGAGCTGCGCGCGGCCATCGAAGCGATGTGGCACGAGGCGCTCGGCAGCATGGCTGTAGCGCTCGACGAGGAGCGGGAGGGATGACGATTGCCCGCTTTCCGGTTCCGCCGATCATAAAGACGGTGACGGTACGCGCGGCGCCGGCGCGGGCGTTCGCCCTGTTTGCGGACGATTTCGCGCGCTGGTGGCCGCTGGCGCGGACCCACACCGGCCCCGATCCGGTGGACTGCGCGATCGAGCCGCGGGTCGGTGGGCGGGTCTTCGAACGGGCGGCCGATGGGCGCGAAACGCCATGGGGAACTGTGCTCGCGTACGACCCGCCGCATCGTCTCGCCTTTTCCTGGATTGTCGAACTGCCGGCCGGGATGGAACAACTGGTCGAGATCCGCTTTACCGCAGAGGACCGCGGCACCAGGGTCGAGCTGACGCATTCGGGCTGGGAACAACTCGGTGACGCCGCCGCAAGCCTGCGCGAGCGGTATGACCGCGGCTGGGGCTCCGTGTTCGAGCGCCACTTCGTCGACTATGCCGATGGCCTGCAACCTGAACAGAGGAGGTAACCACGATGCAACTGTACCATTTCCCGTCACCTAATCCGCAGAAGGTCACTTTCGCTCTCAAGGAGCTGGGGCTCGATTGCGAGATCGTGCCGGTCGATCTGGGGAAGGGGGAACATCGGCAGCCAGCGTTTCTCGCGGTTAATCCGTTCGGCCGCGTGCCGGTTCTCGTGGACGGCGGGCTAACGCTGCCGGAGTCGCATGCGATCATCGCCTATCTCGGCGAGAAGACCGGTCGGCTGTGGCCAGCATCGCCCGTCGGCCGCGCCGACGCGCTCAGGTGGTTGTTCTTTCTGTCGCAGCACATCATGCCGCCGGCCGGCGACGTGGCGCTGCGCTTCCGTGCGAAGCTGTTCGGGCGTCCAGTCGACGAGGCCACCGTGGCACGCGGCGAGCAAGCATTGCCGGCGGCGTTGGCGATCCTCGAAGATCACCTGGCGGACAACAAATGGATGATGGGCGCCGAGTTTGGCCTCGTGGATTGTGCCTATTGCCCGGTGCTCAACGTCATCGAGAAATCCGGCTTCGGCTTTACCGAATTCCCCAGGGTGGCGGCCTATCTCGATGCGTGTCGCGCGCGCCCGACCTGGGTGCAGACGCCCAGGCTACCCGGGCTCTAGTGGCGGCGACCGCTTGAGCGGTCGAGTGATGCCGATCCGCGGCTTGGCGGCGCTAAGCGTCGTCTTGGCCGCCTCCGGCCCTGCCTGGGCGGAGGTCAAGTCCGCGACGCCCAACGGCTTCGAGGTCGTCTCCATAGTCACGATCGCGGCACCTGGCGATCGGGTCTATTCGGCATTCAGCGAAATCGGCCATTGGTGGAGCTCTTCCCACACCTTTTCGCGCGACTCCGCCAACCTCAGCCTCGAGCTGCGCGCCGGCTCTTGCTTTTGCGAGCTGCTGAAGAATGGCGGCACCGTGGAGCATATGCGGGTCGTCTACGCCGCGCCGGGCGTGGGTCTGCGCCTGCGTGGCGCGCTCGGCCCATTGCAGGCGGAAGGCGTCGACGGAGCGCTCAGCTGGACCCTGGCGCCGGTCGAAGGCGGCACGAATGTTACCCAGAGCTATGTCGTCGGCGGCTATATCCGCGGCGGCATGGAGCCATGGGCGCCACGGGTCGACCGGGTGCTCGACGAGCAGCTGCAACGCCTGAAAAACTTCGTCGAGGGCAAGCCCCTGCCCCAATAGCGAAGCATTAGCCTGATCGTGCCTCGCGGGTTATCATCGCGGCATCAAACCGGTCAACGGGAGAACACGCGATGGAGAAGCGATTTGGCGTGGTGTCCGCGGATGGGCATTGCAGGGTGATGCATCTGCCGTTCGACCTTTGGACAAAACGTCTGCCGAAAAAGTTGCAGGACAATGGGCCGAAGGTCGTCAAGGGGCCAGACGGGACACGACAGTGGACCGTCGAGGGACGGCCTTGGAGCGGGGTCGGCTGGGCTGGAGTGGGCCGGGGGCCCGTCAATTGCTATACGCGGGCGGGCCTACCGGAGGAGCCGGAGCCCGGCATCTTCCGCGCCGCCAATGCCCGATATCGCTGCGAAGACATGGACCGAGACGGGGTCGATGCCGAGCTCGTCAACGGTCCCTATGAGCAGATCTCAGCGATCAAGGATCCGGAACTGCGCGCCGCAGTCGTTTGCGCCGTCAACGACTGGGCGCGGGAGCTCTACGAGGAGTCGAGCGGCAGGTTCATCATGCTTCTCCCCTTGCCTTGCCAAACGGCCGAGGAGGCCGTCGCGGAGCTGATGCGGGTGGCCGAGTTCGGCCTGCCCACGGGGGTTATCTTCGACTGGGTTGGCGCTCCCGAGCCCGTGTTGCACCAGATGTGGGAGCCGCTCTGGGCGGCAGCCGCGGAGACCGGCCTGCCGATCAATCTGCACGCCAACCCCAGTGGCGGGTCGCGCCAGATGGGAGTAGGGGTCGCAGGCCTCGAGCCGCGCAACCAGGCCTTGATGAGGGTTGCCAACTTCCCGATGGGGGCGATGGGGGAGCTGATGAGCGCGGTCGTCTTCTCGGGTATCTGCGATCGCCATCCCGGGGTGCGCTTTGTGCTCGAAGAGGCCGGTGTCGGCTGGGTGCCGTTCCTGTTCTGGCGCTTCGACCGCGAGTACGATTTCGGCGGGCCTTCCGCCCGTGTCTTCAAGCCCGACGTTCCGCTATCCGACAAGCCGACCGAGTTCGTCAGGCGCCAGGTGTTCTTCACCTTCGAGGTCGAAGAAGAAGGTGGATTTCGGCGCGTGCCCGAGATTGGCTTGCGCAATTTCCTGTGGGCCAGCGACTTCCCGGGTCTCGACAGCCCCTGGCCGGATTCCAAAGCGATCGGACACGCCCCGGCGGAGGCGGCTCTCGGGAAAGCGGCTCTCGACCAATTGGTCTTTGAGAACGTGGTGAGCCTCTACAAGATCCCGGTCACATAGCCGCGAGAGCCGGCCCTCGCGTAACACGAAGCTCGCCTTGGGCGGGTCCGGTCGAGAATGACCTGCCAGAACCTGCGCATTAAGCGCGTCTATGAGCCGCCGGAGACGGCGGACGGCGTCCGCGTATTGGTGGATCGGCTATGGCCCCGCGGCCTGTCGCGAGAGCGCGCGAAGATCGACCTCTGGCTAAAGGAAATCGCACCGAGCGACGCCCTGCGCCGCCGGTTCCACCGGGATCCCTCGGCTTGGGGTCACTTCAAGACCGCTTATTTCGACGAACTGGAGCAGCCGCCGGCGCAGTCGGCTCTCCATGCCCTGCTCGATCGACTGACCCGTGGGCCCGTCACGCTGCTCTTCGCAGCTCGCGATGAGACCCGCAACAACGCTGTCGCGCTGAGAGAGTGGTTGGAAGGTCGGGCTGGCTGAAACGTCCGGCGGCCATCTCGACTGCATCGGCGAACGCTGACGGGCGTGCCCCGTCGAAAGGCAGTCATCGCGTCGACCATTGGCACTAGGATCGAATGGTACGATTTCTTCACTTACGGCACCGCGGCCGGGTTGATCTTCGGCAAGCTCTACTTTCCCAACGAAGATCCACTCACCGCGACTTTGGCGGCCTTCGGCACCTACTTCATCGGATTCGTCGGCCGCTCAATCGGCGCTGCGATATTCGGCCATTACGGCGATCGCATCGGGCGCAAAGCGACGCTGATTGCCACGCTGCTGTGCATGGGCATCGCGACTTTCCTGGTCGCCTTTGTGCCCACCTACCAGGTGATCGGCATCTCGGGGGCAGTGATCTTGACTGTTCTGCGGATGATCCAGGTGATCGGCGTCGGCGGGGAATGGGGCGGTTCGGTGCTGCTGGCGATGGAATGGGCGCGTCACCATGGCCACCGGGGCTTGGTCGCCTCGTGGTCGCAATTCGGGGTCCCATGCGGCCTCTTCCTGTCAAACCTTTCGATCTTGGCTTTCAGCGCTTGGTCAGGCGATCAGTTCACCACGTGGGGCTGGCGAATCCCGTTTGCGCTCTCGATCATACTCGTTGGGGTTGGCCTGTGGATTCGTCTTGGCATCCTCGAGACGCCGGTGTTTCGGCAACTCCTGAATACCAGAAAAATCGAGAAAGCCCCGATTGTTGAGGTCATCAAGAAACAACCGAAGGAAATCATGCTGTCGGCGCTGCTGCGGATGTCCGAACAGGCTCCGTTCTATATCTTTACCGCATTTATCTTTGCCTATGCCGTTGGCACCCTGCATATGTCACGTGACCTGATCCTGACGGCGGTTCTGGTGGCCTCTTGCGTTTCGTTTGTTAGCATTCCGCTGTTCGGGCACATCTCAGACCGCATCGGGCGCAGGAAGATGTATCTGATCGGCGCGGCGACGGTCGGTTTGTTCGGGTTCCTGTATTTCGGCATGGTGGACACCGCGATACCCTCCGCGGTGTTCATCGCGATCGTCTTATCTCTGATCCCGCATGACCTGCAATATGGGCCACAGGCTGCATTGATAGCGGAGGCGTTCACGCCGCGACTGCGCTACAGCGGTTCCTCACTCGGCTATCAACTGGCATCGGTGATTGCGGCGGGCCGGCACCGCTGATCGCAACCGCGTGGTTCGCCCACTATCAAACGGGCCACGCGATCTCGATCTACATCGCCGCTTGCGCGGCGGTAAGCCTGGTGTCGGCGGCCTTCATGCCCGACTACACCGGCAAGGATATTTCAATGGAATATGACGACTGACGGTCAGAGCAAATTCGAGAAAGGATAGAGGCAGGTTCGGGAAGGCGCTAAAGTCCGGCCAGCGCGCACACGCCACGCTTCCGGTGCCACTGCGACGTATTTGGGGGGAGAGCCATGACCAACACGGCGGTAGATCTGACGGCCGAGAGCCTGGGACCGCTGGAGCGCAAGCATCTCCAATATGCAAATTTTCGTGCAGTCGCCGGGGGAGCGGAAGTCACCAAGACACATTGGCACATTGCCTTGGCCAATGGGCTCGGCTGGGGCTTCGATGGTATGGACAGTATGGTGTTCTCGCTGGTCTCGCCGCTCGTCATCACAGAATTCGCACTCGACCTACCGAGCTATCGCTCGGGGGTACAGATCGCGTTGTTTGTTGGCATCGCCGGACTGTACTTCTGGCCGTGGCTCGCCGACCGCTATGGGCGGCGAAATTTGCTGGCGATCAACATAGCCCTGTTCTCACTGCTGATGCCGGTGGTGGCGCTGGCACCAAGCTTCGCCGTCTTTGTCGTCGGGCGGTCTGTGGTGAACTTCGCGCTCAACGGCGAATGGTCGTTGGGATCTCTGTTGGTGGCGGAGACCTGGCCAGCGCGCTTGCGCGCGCGGGTAATCAGCATCAATCGGGCGACGTGGTGCTTCGGGGTCTCTTTGGCCGGGGTCATCTCCGGCTTTGCCGCCGCTTTCTGGGGATGGCGCATCGCGGTGATGCTGCCGGCAGTGATTGCGTTGCTGGCGATCTATATCCGCGCGACCTGCCCGGAATCGCCGTATTGGGTGCGCGCGCAGGACCGCAAGCGGCGTATTGCCGAGACCCTATCGGCCGGCCGCGCGATAAACGAGGACGACCGGGCGTGGCACGCCAAGGCCGGCAAAGTCGGCATCAGGCAGGTGTTTATGCCGGATGTGCTGCCGGCGACCCTGGTCGCTCTGTTTGTAGCCTGCTCCAGCTGCTGCATCTTCGGCACGGTGGGCGCCTGGATGCCCTATTACTTGTCGACCGAGAAGCACTGGTCGACGCAAGAGTACAGCGCTTTCTACGTCTGGTGGGGCATCGTCGGCTTTTTCGGCTTGTCATTGGCGGGCTGGCTGGCCGACAGGATCGGCCGCCGCACCGCCTTCATCGCCATGCTGACCCAGGGCGCCATATTTATGACCCTATGGGTTTATACCGACAGCCACATACTGATGTGGCTGTTCGGTCTGGCTTGGAGCTTCGGGTTCCTCGGCTTTTGGGGACCGAGCACGACCTTGACTGCCGAGGTGTTCCCGACCCGCATCCGCGGCGCCGCCAACGGCGTGGTATGGGCGATCGCCTATTTTGTCGGCTTCGTACTGTGGCCGTTCGTCACGGTCGCTCTGCAGCAGTCGACGGGGTCGTTCGCGCTGGCATTCCTGTGCATTCCTGTTTTGATGATCGCCATGGCAGCCGGCGTTTGGTTGTCGGTACCCGAACACGCCGGCAAGGAGCTCAATACCATCATCGTGTGAGGCGCAGGGCGACGAGTGGTCAGCCGGGTTCGGGCCCGCTCGGGAACCGGTTCAGCCGGTGGCGAGCGATGTCGACGCGGGGCGCGATCCACGCGTCGCCGTTGTTCGCAATGTGCCGCAATATCCGCTCCGGCGGGCCGATCCGGCCCGGCCGACCGATTATGCGCAGGTGAAGCCCGATCGACATCATCTTGGGCTGGTAGGCGCCTTCGCCGTGCAGCCGATCGAAGGCGTCGATCATGTACTCCGCAAAAATCGCGGGTGCCGCTGAACCGCTGCGTTGGAAGAACTGCATGTCGTTCGTGTCAAAGGCATAAGGCAGCACGAGGTGGCGCTTGCCGGCGACATCGACGAAATACGGCAGCTCGTCGTTGTAGGTCGCTGTCGTAGAGGAAGCCGCCTTCCTCGACCAACAGACGCCGGGTGTGGGGAGATCACGGGGACCGAGTGTGCCAGCCGACCGGCCTGACGCCGGTCGCGCCCTCTATCGCGGCGACGGTGCGCGCGATGCGGCTGCGTTCCTCCGCCTCGTCGAGCCCATCATGGCTTTCCCATCGCCAGCCGTGCGCCGAGACCTCGTGCCCGCGGCGGAGGGCATCGCGAGCCAGCATTGGCAGCCGCTCGACAGCTCGCCCGGAGGCGCTGAGTGTCGCCTTCGGCTGGTGGCGTTCGAGAAGGTCCATGACGCGCCACCAGCCGGCGCGGGCGCCGTACTCGAAGTGGCTGTCGATGGCGGGATCCAGGCGGCCGACGACCCGCTGCTCGATCTCGTAGACGGCCTCGTTCTCGGCGTCGCCGTCGGCAACGGAATATTCGGCGCCCTCCTCGAAGTTGACGACGAGCGACACCGCCACCCTCGCCCCGCCCGGCCAACCCGGATCGGGCGGGGAGCCGCCATAGCCCAGCAAATCGCGGCTCAACGCAGTCATACCACCCCCAGCTTCATGACCTCTTCGCGCACCAGATCCTTGAT
Source organism: Allostellaceae bacterium (assembly GCA_035634495.1). Classification (GTDB taxonomy): domain Bacteria; phylum Pseudomonadota; class Alphaproteobacteria; order ATCC43930; family CGMCC-115725; genus AP-15. The sequence goes on along the minus strand of DASQCY010000037.1, from coordinate 5,489 downwards.
GCGGCGCAGACCCGTTTGATCCGGAGCGGCTGCCGCGTCATTTGGCGCCGGCAACGACCATCAGGGTGGAGGTTCCGTGCGCCAGCACGCGTCCATCCTGCGAGTTCACCCGCGCTTCGGTCGAGATGATTTGACGGGTCTGCGATACCACGCGGGCTTCCGCCCTGACGCGCCCGGTATCGCTGGTAATCGGTCGCGAGAGATTGACCTTGGTCTCGAGCGTCCTGAAGCCGGCCCCGGCGGATAACAAAGAATAGCCGGCGCACCCGGTCGCGCTGTCGATCAGAGTCATGGCCCAGCCGCCATGCGCAGTCCCCATCGGATTGAGGAGATGATCGCCCGGCTCGCCCTCGAATGCCGCGAAGCCGTCGCCGATCTCGACCAGCCAGAACGTCAAAGTCTTCGAGATCGGCGGGTGCGGCAGGCGGCCTGCGATGATGGCCTGCAGGATCTCTTTGCCTGTCAGTCGGGCGATCTCCTCGGAATTTGCCACGCCGTACGCATGAGCTGAGGATCCATCCATCGTAGGTCTTTCCATGTAAATACAAACGTTGTATATGCATACACCCATGGATCAGGCAATGCAAGCCCGGAAAACTCTGCGCAGCGATGCCCTGCAGGCGATCGAAGCCTGCGCAGGATGGAACAGCCGCCTCGCCTCACGCCGCATCACCCAGTTTCTGGAAAAGAAAATGATCGGTTCCGGCCTGACGATCGCTCAGTTCGGGTTGATGGCACAAATCGCCACCGCCTCCGACGACACCTTGGGCGCGTTGGCCGAGCGATTAGGGCTTGATCAATCGTCCCTGTCCCGAAACCTGCATGCTCTGGAGCGTGACGGTTTGGTCGAGATCGCCGTCGTCGAGCGAGATCAGCGAAGGCGAGCGGTGTGGCTCACCGAGAGCGGGGCACGACGCCTGGAAGGAGCAATGCCGGTTTGGCGGTCTGCACACGCGGCGTTGGCGGAGGTCCTTGAGCCGGAGCTTGCCCGGCAATTCGCGATTGCCTCGGAAGCGTTGATCGGCCGATAACCGGCGAGCCGGCGCGTTGTCGACCCGTACGCCTCGCTGCGGTATATCGGGATATCGAGCAAACCTTCGTCTCCCGCGCGCAACATGCTTCTTGAAGGGGTCGCGGCGGCATCAACTGCCAGAAAAACCGATATGAATGATCCTTTCAATTTACAACGGTTTGTGGATGCCCAGAGTCCTATCTTTGACCAAGTCTGCTCGGAACTGAGGGGTGGCGCCAAGAGAAGCCATTGGATGTGGTTTATTTTCCCGCAAATCGAAGGTTTGGGTTACAGTCAGCTGGCGCGTAAATTCGCAATTTCTTCTCGCGAAGAAGCCGTGGCATATTTAGAGCATCCGATTCTCGGGCCGCGGCTTATAGAATGCACTAAGCTCGTAAATCTCATCGAAGATCGTGCAATCGAACAGATTTTTAGCTACCCAGATGACCTTAAGTTCCGATCCTGCATGACTTTGTTCGCCGATACAACCGGTAATCAGGTCTTTGTGGACGCTCTGAGCAAATATTTTAAAGGAAAATCTGATCCATCGGCCTAGAGCGACTGTAGCTATTTTGCTTGGAGCTCAGGACACGCATGACGTATTCGAGGGCCTAAACGAGGCGCGAAATGCGGCCGATGTCGCGCCGAGGCGATCGAGATGGCCAACGACGCCCGGTTGCGCCTCGCCGGGCCCTTTCTCAAGCCGCGCCTTCATGTCGATCGGCGATCCGATCACGCCTGGTTCTTAAGGTTCCGGCTAAAGAATTTCTGAGCTGCCGCGATCGCCTGGCTCTGGGTATCGGCCTGGGGAATCCGGATCTCGCATTGCGGAACGACCGTCTGTCCCGCTTCGCTGCAGGGAGACAGGAAATCATAGTGTCCGACGCCGGGAAGCTGCTCCAGCTCCGCCCGTGGATCGCCTTGGCCACCACGAGCCCGTTGGTGGTCGGAGGTGCAACCGTGTCAGCGTCGCCCAGCACGATAGCAACGGGCGTGCTCATCTGCGCAAGGCTGGTCGGGTCAAGCGCCTGCACCAGGGCGGGCGCCATCGCAAAGACGGCCCGCGCATACGGAATGGAGTGGTCGTCCCCCGCATGCGCTACCTCAGCGGCCACTTCCGGCGGCTTGAGGGCTTTCGCGAACTCCTCCGGTGTCACCGCGAACTCCTGTTGTGGCCGGCATACGCCATCGTCGGGATTGGCCGCACAGAACTGAGCGAAGTGAGATCGATCGACCCGAGCCCCGGCCGCCACAAGCGCGGTAAACCCTCCGGCGGAGAAACCCGCGACATCAGGGCGGGCCAAATCCAAGTGGGGATCAATTGCCGGATCTCGCTCAGTCGCCTCCAAGGCCGCGCGCAAATCATCCGCCCGATCCCAATACAGTGCCGCGCCGGGGACGGTCATCTGATCGACCGCATTGTTGCCGGGATGATCCACGGCAGCGACGATGTAGCCATCGCGCGCCATCGCGATCCCGAACCAGCCCACGATCCGCGCGGTACCCCCGAACCCATGGGACAGGAGGATCACCGGCCACCGGATCCGATCCGCGGCAAAGGCAGCATCCACCGCTACAGATCCAATATTGCGGAGCGGTCTCTCAGGCGGACCGACGATAAGCGGACGTTCGACGGCATCTGCGGCGGCAGGATACCAGACCGTAATCCGGAGCTGGTCTCGGTGCTCTGCATCACGCAGGCTCGCCGTTTTCTCCGAAGTCACCCGGTGTATTTCGCCAACCAGCTCAGCACATACATGTGCGGCTGAGAGGAGACCAGTAGAGGTATTTGACCTCGGGGAATTGCTCCATGCCGTATTCCTGGGCCGAGCGGGTTGCCACCATCTGGGCCCAACTGCGCGCGCGAGGAGCTGGCGCACGCAGTGCAATCCGCACGGGTCACAGGACGGCGTAAGGGTTCGCCGGATGCGAGAAGGCAACGCAGCGAGTTCCGCGCGACGCGGCCGAGCGCCTGGCCGTTTTGGCTGCCGACAGGTCGGCTGAGATCGAATTTCGTTGCGCGCCTCGCGCGAGATCGAGAATCGCACCCAACAGACCGGGAAACCGGGGAATGGCGGTTAGGAGCAGGCCGATACTGTGCCTTATAAACTTGCCGTACAACTCGGACGTTGCTACGGAGTCTTCTCCCCTGATACACTGATAGTGTCGGTCCCCAGTCTGACGATATGCAAGGGGGGATGACGTGAATTGGATTGAAAATTGGCTGCAAGTGAGCCCCGATGGCGGCGATGGCAGCCTTGAATTGCTGGTGCTCCTGGTTGTGGCTACGGGCACAGCCGCATTGCTTGTGGCGTTCAGTCGGCGGGCACGATCCCTGATTCGGCGCGTGATTGCGCCGGCCGTGACCGAGGCGTCGACGGTGCATCGTCCGTAGCAGAGGGTCATGTCCGGCATCCGCCTAGTCATCCGTGCCTGAGAGATCGATCGGAGAGCGAAGCAGGGCAAAATCACGTCAGCAAGGCGCGCGCCGGGCGGGACTGCCCGCGCAGGCCTCGGTGGTGGATCAAACGACACATACACCGAAGCGCAGCGCTGCCGTCCAGGCACAAGTCGGAGCGGCCGGCCCGACCTATCGAATTCTCAGAACCAACGAGTTCGACGCGAAGGACACGCCGACCCCGGTCGCGCCATTCAGCGCCCCCGTGGCACCGGTCGGCGACGATTTCGCGGGCGAGGCGCGCAAGTCCGCCAAGCTTGTCCTTGCCGAGGCGCCGGTCGAGGACCTCGCCGATGTCGGCGCTCTCATCGCGACGCTGCCTGCGGATACTGCGATGGTCAGGCACAGGCCGAGGATCACCACCGCACCGGACTCCGGGCGGGTCGCCGAGGAAAACAGAAACGTGCGGCTGCGTGCGTTTCTCTATGCGGCGAGCCGGGAGGCCGACAATGATTTCCATCTCATCGTCGGCGGCGACCCGAATTCCGAACCGCATGTCTACATGACGAACGAAATATCCGGGCTGCCACCCGAGGGAAGCGACAGTTTCACCTCCCTCAAATCGGCGCGCGACGCCTACAAGACTTTCTTCGGCGACCACCTGCCCGGGGCGTCATACGATTTCTACGATCCGCCGATCCCGATCGAGATCGAAGGCTCGCTTTTCTTCGACATGAGCCATGCCGGCGGCCGTTCGCCGGGCCCGCCAAGTCTGCACGCTGACATGCCGACGATCTGGGAGATTCATCCTGTGTCGAAGATTGTCTTCGAGCCGCAATGACGTCCTCAAGTCGTCGTGACGGCGACATGGCCCGCGGCGCGAAGCGAGGACCGGCCAAGCCGCGCGCCGAGGCACGTAAGCGGCGCCCTGGGCTGCCGAACGAATCTTCCATTGTGGCCGAGATGGAGTTCACTTCGCCCAGAGGAACCAAGTATCGCGTGCTCAGGACCAACGAGAGGGACACTTACGACGACGGCGACCGGCTGAAGCCGAAGCGAGCGCGCTGCGAATGAGCGCACTCGGCCCCGCGGTTCCGCCTGCTGCCGAGGATCTGGGCGCCGGTACAATCGGCGTTTAATAGGTGTATGAGCGGCACCTTCAAGGCTGCTTACGCGAGAAGGTGCCCCATGACGGTTCGCCGCGTTGATTGGCATCGCGACGAATGGCTCGCGTACCGCGGTCGAGCGCGGCGTCCATGTACGATCTGCAACTTAATCTACAGCCAGGGCGGCCCGATCACGATCTCCTAAGGATTGGCCGAGACTGCCTTACGAATTTCACCTGGCTGGGTATCGCCGATTGGGCGCGTTGGGACGGCGAGCGCAACGTGCGGCACTGGCCGTCGCGACGTCCGCTGCTACAACGTAGCAGAGCCGTTGAGCGGGTCACAGTGTAGAACTCTTGCTGGCCGAATGGCGGAAACAGGTCTGGATAAGAACTGGGCTCCGACCCGATGCGAGGCTGTTGTGCTATCGGGAGCGTTCAATCATTGCCTGAAAACGACAAGAAGAACTGTTTTCATCGACCAAATAATAGGGATAATGGAGAAACATCTAGTGAATAAAATCATACGGATGGAGGGCTGGCAGCGGTCTCCTTTGCCGAGCCTGTACGGCGATTTTGACGAGACGTCCGAGCCCAAGATGGCCCACGGGCGGCCTCCAGAATGGCCGAGAACCCCTCGGATCTCAGATCGGGTCGGGCTATACTCCGAGTTGGGGAGGTACCGATAGTTGGAATCCCGCTCCATCGAACGGAAGCTAGCCGCGATCTTCGCCGCCGATGTGGAAGGCTACAGCCGCCTTATGGGGCTCGATGAGGTTGGCACGCTTCGCACCCTCAATCGATACCGGGCCATCATCGATCCCCTGATCGCCTCTCATCACGGTCGGATCTTCACCACGGCGGGTGACAGCCTCGTCGCCGATTTTGCCAGTGCCGTGGACGCTGTGGAATGTGCCATCGCTGCGCAGGAGGCCATAGCCAAGGAGAATGCGGATCGACCTGCTGGTGAGCAG
>DASQCY010000036.1:0-3548 GCA_035634495.1 Allostellaceae bacterium | reverse complement strand
GCGGCGATGAGGGCGTCATCGTCAAGTTCCTGCGCGAGGTTACGAGGCCGACCGACCATCGATGCGGCGGTGTGATCCGAGGGGTTGCCGGCCCCGGCAAAAAGATCGAGTTGTCGGGCAAACATTAGATGGACCGCCGCTCACCGCCGAATGAGGCGGCGCCACCACGGCCGTGCCGTCCCGACATCGAACCCCATCTCCTGTTCGAGCGCTTGCAAATCAAGTTTCACGAGATCGGCAAAACGGCCCTTCAACACAAAATCCGGCACACTACGGGCGAATTGCGCGGCCTGGTTCGTGTCGCCACCAAAGCTGATGGTGATTTCGCCAGCGCGCCGGTTGATGCTAACCCGCTCCTCGGCGTCGGTGAGCATATCAGCCAGCTGGTCGCGGAACCGCCGGTGGCGGATCCCAAAATAATCCGAGAAGCCGAGCGATCGCGCCCACGCCGGCATTTCGTCCAGCGCTTCGCCCAGAATGCCACGGAGAATTTGCGATGAACGCTCAAGGAGATCCGGAAACTGCGCCGCCTCGGCGTCGATCTCCGCGCGCATCGCACGAACTTCGGGGATGAGGTGTTGCAGATAGGCGCGGTAGAGCGCCGTGCCGATCTCCCTCAATGCGAGCCGGGCGATGCGCTCGCTGACTGATCGATTTTCGGGGATCGCGGCGTCGATGTGGCAGGTCACCATGCGCTTGGTCAGGTCGGGCGGGATGGAGCTCACGTCGCGGTTGGTCGTCAGCATGATCGGCGCGTAGGTCGCGCTCATTTCCTGGTCGGTGCGCACCAGGTCCGGGACGTGGGTGGTGAACTTGTCGCGCGACACGTCGTCGATGAGGAGCGGGATCGACCCGAGACGCTCGCGCAACCCAAGCGCACGATTGGCGGTAAACTGGCCGCTGCGGATCATCTTCTCGAAGCCAAACATCGAGCGTGCGGCAATTTTGGTAAACAAGGTTTTGCCACCGCTCGACCGGCCGAAGAGTACGGCATAGACCGGATAGACCCACGGGTCGATGCCGGTCGGCACGGCGGCCTGCCGCAGATAAGGCGCCGCCGGCGCTGCATAGAGCCACACCAGAAAGGCCCAGTAGACCTCGACCGCGCCGGCGGCGTTGCCAAAAAACAAACGGAAGCTATCGAGATAATCGGCGAGGATACGGGCGTCCCGCGCAATGGCCTGCGCCGGGACCTGGTCTTCCACCGCTAACCAGCGGGCGCCATCGATACGCACCAGCCCGGTCGCGAAGTCGATCTCGCCCCGGGGGATGCCCTCCTCGCTCGCCTCGCCGACCGGCCGGCTACGATGGGTCCGGATAACTCGCAGCACTGCCCCTGCGTTGACCACCGTGCGGCCGGCCTTGTCCTTCGGCAATGCGAGATCCTTGAGTTGAGCGCCAAGCGCAGACGCCTGCCGCAGCGCCTCGGCCGCAAACCCGGCTGGTGCAGGCCGCGGCGGCGGATCGATCAGGGCGATCCCGGCTGATAGCGCCCGCACGATCGGCACTTCTTCGAGCGGCAACGGCACGTCGCGCGCCGCCAATCCACCATCGCCGCTCGCAGCGACCAAGATCTCCGGGGCGACGGGTACGCTGTCCTTCCAGTCGCGCTGGTAATAGCCTTCGAACAGCCGCCACGCCGGCTCATCCTCAAACACGATGAGGATTTCGTGCTGCCAGCCCTCGAACGCGGCGCGGCCGAGATTGGCGGAGCCGGTGAGCACCCGTGAGCCTGACGGTCCGGACAGAAGATAGAGCTTCTCGTGGCTCGGGCGCCCGCGCAATAAACGAAACCGTAACGAGCCCGCGGCCACCCGCTCGAGAAGTTGTTTCCCAGCACGTCCCAGCAACCGCGCGAGCGCTTCGACGAGCGCTTTATGGTCGATCAGCGCGTCGGCGAAACCATAGGCCTCGATGGTCTGGCTTGCCTGCGCGAGCGCCAGGTGCTCCTTGGACAGAATGCTCTCGGAGCCGAATACCACTTCCATCTCGTCGAGCCGCTCGGAGAGTCGCAGCAGGAGCTCGATGCTGCTCGAAAAGGTGATCGCCTTGAGTGCCGTGAAGCCGGCGAAGAGATCCTCCCAACCCGTCTCCTCACGGCCGGTTAGCTCGGCACGAAAGACCGTCAGCGGCTTTCCGGCCCGCTCCAACTCCATCTTGGCAAAAAGATTATCCGGGATGATCCGTCCTCCGTAGTCGACAGCCTCATCGACGAGAGCAGCACGGTTCGCCTCGTTGCCTGTTTTCCGAGCCATCGGGATGAAACAGGTTTGGGTGATCCGCGCCCCTTGGGTCGAAATATCATTTGGCGTGCCCCCGGACCAATGGCGATCGCGATCGCTGCAGGGCACTGGAGCAAAAGCTCGCGCCGCGGCATACCGGTGGGGGCGCATCGCGTGGGCGAGCATGGTCGGAATTGTCACGACGGCGAATCTCGCCAAATACCGGGTGAGCGCGAGATATCGCGGTGATGCGCTGTTTGCATCCCAATCTCGATCTAGGCTGAGGCGCCGCCGTGGGAGGGCAAAATCCCGCGAGACGCGGACTCGCCGCTGGAGAGAGATGGGATTCGAAGCGTCGGTCCTTGGCTGAGTTTCGGCAACTTCGTTCTAGTCTCAAAGCAATCTCAAAGCATTTTAGTTACCGCACGTTTGCGCGGTTGGAACGTGCAGCGATCAGCGACGGTATCGAGCGGGGATGCCGGCGCCGAGCAGCTGCTCCTCGAGACCCTTGCAGATGCGAACAGCGCTTCGGCCCACGCAGAGATGGGGCGCGTCCGCCGACTGCAGAATCGGTTGGCCGAGGCAAAGGTCGAATTGGAGACTGCCATTGCGCTCGATCGAAATCTCGTCGGAGCGTTGCGCCAGCTCGGCCAAGTCATGATGTACCTCGGCGAACCCGAGGCGGGCATCCCCTACATAGAAAAGGCACTGCTCCTCAGCCCTCGCGACAGTGACCTCGCCAGCGTCTACCGGGCATTGGGTGTGTGCCATCTCCTTTTGGGCCATTTGGATCAGGCAGTGGAGCTTCTTAGCCGGGCGCGCGCGGAAAATCCTCGGTTCTGGTATATTCATTATTTGCTGGCAGCGGCGCTCGGTCTCAGAGGGGAACTCGACGAGGCCAGGGCTGCATTGGCCGAGTCGATCAGGCTCAATCCCGAAGTCAACTCATTGTCACGACAACGCACAGCTCAACCGTGGGGCACTCCCCAGTACTGGTCCCTCTACGAGAACACCGTGAATGCCGGCCTTCGGCAGGCGGGATTCCCCGACGGGATGACCATCACCCGACGTCTCGCCGCAGTCCTCGCCGCTGATGTCGCCGGGTACTCGCGGCTGATGGGGGTGGATGAGGAGGGAACGCACGCGCGCCTGAAGGCGCACCTCCAGGAACTGGTCAACCCTAAGCGGCCGAGCCGGAACCAAACAGGGATTTCGAACGCGCTCCGCCCTCGGCCGTACGGGCTATTTTGGATGATCTGCCGATTCACATCCGCCCGAATCTTCCCGCAGCGCGGGTGCAAACTTAACGAACCCAATGGGTTCGAG
>DASQCY010000035.1:0-10543 GCA_035634495.1 Allostellaceae bacterium | reverse complement strand
CCTCGGCGGTGGTCATCGCGTAGACCTTAGGTGCCTCTCTGCTGCTAAACAAGGAGTCGGTGAGCGACGTCCCACATGGGAGACCCTGATTGGCCCCCACGCGTTCGTTCGTGTAGGATGAGTAGAACCGCGAGGATTGGGGAAAACGATGCCGCTTATGGCGGGTAAGCAGGGCCTGATCATGGGTGTCGCCAACGAGCGCTCGCTCGCCTGGGGCATCGCCAAGACATTACATGCGCACGGTGCGGCGCTCGCTTTCACCTATCAGGGCGAGAGGCTGGGCAAGCGAGTGCGGCCGCTTGCCGAAAGCCTCGACAGCGATTTCGTCCTGGACGCCGACGTCGGTTCCGAGGAGAGCCTCGATGCGGTCTTCGTAGCGTTGACCCGGCGCTGGGGCCGGCTCGATTTCGTTGTCCACGCGATCGCCTTCTCCGACAAGGACGAGCTGAAGGGAAAGTATCTCCAAACGACGCGCCCCAACTTCCTGCGCACCTTGGAGATCTCGTGCTATTCGTTCACCGATGTATGCCGCCGCGCCGTGCCGTTGATGTCGGCCGGCGGCAGCCTCCTGACATTGACCTATGCCGGAGCCGAGCGGGTCATGCCGCACTACAACGTCATGGGCGTGGCAAAAGCGGCGCTCGAGGCTAGCGTGCGCTATCTCGCGGTCGATCTCGGCGGCGACAACATTCGGGTCAACGCGATCTCTGCCGGTCCGATCAGGACATTGGCCTCCTCGGGCATCGGCGATTTCCCGTACATCCTGAAGTGGAACCAGCTTAACTCGCCGTTGAAGCGCAACGTCACGATCGAAGATGTTGGGGGCGCCGGACTCTATTTGTTGAGCGATCTTTCGGCTGGTGTCAGCGGCGAGATCCACCACGTCGATTGCGGTTATCACGTGGTCGGCATGAAGGCGGTCGACGCCCCCGACATCTCGGTGGTGTGAGTCAAATGACTACGCAAATTTCGGCGAATATTATGCCATACTGGCGAAAGCCGGCATCCATTGCTGACATGGGTCTCGGCCTTCGCGGGAACGACAAGAATTGATGCGGCCATGGCGGGCAACTCGTTCGGCACCCTGTTCCGCTTCACCACCTGGGGCGAGAGCCACGGGCCGGCGATTGGGGTGGTCGTCGACGGGGTGCCGCCCCGCCTGTCGCTCGCCGAGCCCGACATCCAGCAGTGGCTCGACAAGCGCAAGCCCGGCCAATCGCGCTATACGACACAGCGGCAGGAAGAGGATCTGGTGCGGATCCTCAGCGGTGTGTTCGACGGGGTGACGACCGGCACGCCGATCCAGTTGATGATCGAGAACACCGACCAGCGGCCGCGGGACTATCGCAACATCGCCGACCGCTTCCGCCCGGGCCATGCCGATTACACCTATTGGAAGAAATATGGAGTGCGCGACTATCGGGGCGGCGGCCGCGCCTCGGCCCGCGAAACCGCGTCGCGTGTCGCGGCGGGGGCGATCGCGCGCAAGATCCTCAGCCCTGACGTGACGATCCGCGGCGCGCTTGTCCAGATCGGACCGCATCCGATCGACCGCGGCGCCTGGGATTGGCGCGCCATCGAAGACAACCCATTCTGGTGCCCGGATGCCGCGATGGCATTGCGCTGGGCCGACTATCTCGATGGCGTGCGCAAAGCCGGCTCCTCGGCCGGTGCCGTCATCGAAATCGTCGCGAGCGGCGTTCCGGCGGGGCTCGGAGAGCCGGTCTACGATAAGCTCGACGGCGATCTTGCCCGCGCACTGATGACGATCAATGCGGTCAAGGGGGTCGAGATCGGCAGCGGCTTTGGGGCGGCCGCCCTCAAAGGCGAAGACAACGCCGACGAGATGCGGATCGACAAAGGCAAGGTTGTCTTCCTGTCGAACAATGCCGGCGGCATCCTCGGCGGGATATCGACGGGGCAGGACATCGTCGCCCGGTTCGCGGTGAAGCCGACGAGCTCGATCCTCAATCCGCTGCGCACCGTCGATGTCGACGGCAACGAGGTCGAGATTTCGACCCATGGCCGGCACGACCCGTGCGTGGGGATACGTGCCGTGCCGGTCGGTGAGGCCATGGTGGCATGTGTGCTCGCCGACCACCTGTTGCGCCATCGCGCGGTGACCGGAGACATCTGACGGCATGCGGCGTCTCGTGGTCGGCTTTTTTGCTGCTGTCGGTTTTTTGACGGTTTTGCTCCTCTTTGGCGTGTTTCTGCTGACCAAGGAACTGAAGCCGATCGTCACCCCGCTTGCCGACAACATCATCCTGACTGTCGATCTAACCCAGGGCCTCGCGGAAGGGCCTCACCAGGACCGCCTGTTACGGCTTCTTCTCGGCAGCGAGCCAAGCCTGCGCGACGTCCTCGACGGGATCGAGACCGCCTCTAGTGATCCGCGCGTCAAAGTGCTTCTCGCGCGCGTCGGCGACGACGAGCTCGGTCTCGCCAAAATTCAGGAATTGCGCGACGCGATCGCCGCTTTTCGGGCCAAAGGCAAGTTTGCGTTGGCCTTTGCCGACAGCTTTGGTGAATTCGGCCCCGGGACGCGGCCCTATTATCTCGCCACGGCGTTCGACGAGATCTGGCTGCAGCCGATGGGGAATGTCGGCTTGACGGGCCTTTATGCCGAGGTCCCATTCTTCAAGGGCACCCTCGACCTTCTTGGGATCGTCCCTGAATTCGACCATCGCGAGGAATTCAAGACCGCGATGAACAGCCTGACCGAAACCAAGATGACCCCGCCGCATCGAGAGGAAGTCGACGCGCTTCTTGCTTCGATCGGCGGGCAAATCATCCATGGGATCGCCGAGGGCCGCAAATTGCCGGAGGCCGAGGTGCGGGAGGCGATCGATCGCGGTCCTTTGCTTGCCGATGAGGCGCGCCAGGCGAAGCTCGTTGATCGTCTAGGTTATCGCGACGAAGTTTTGGCACAGGCCCGCGCTCATGCCAGATCGGGCGCCGAGCTCACCGGCTTGACGACCTACCTTGACCGCGCCGGGCGGCCGCATCGCGAAGGCTCGACGATCGCCCTGATTTACGGCTCTGGCCTGATCCAGCGCGCCGCAAGCTCGGCCAATCCGTTGACCGAATCGAATGTCATGGCGGCGACCGAGATCACCCGCGCCTTTCGCGCTGCGGTGCGCGACCCCGCGGTACGTGCGATCCTGTTCCGCATCGACAGCCCGGGCGGATCGGTCGTTGCCTCTGAATCGATCTGGCGGGAGGTTGTCTTCGCGCGCGAGCGCGGCAAGCCGGTCGTCGTGTCGATGGGCGACGTTGCCGGTTCAGGCGGCTACTACGTAGCCGCTGCCGCCGACAAAATCGTCGCCGAGCCCTCCACCCTGACCGGCTCGATTGGCGTTCTCGCCGGCAAGCTCGTGGTGTCTGATCTATTCCGGAAGCTCGGCATGTCGACGGATTCCGCGCAAGTCGGCGCCAACGCTGCGATGTATAGCAGCACCTCAGAATTCTCGACGCGCGCGCATAGCCGACTGGAGGCGTTCCTCGACGAGACATACAAGGGCTTCAAGGATCATGTCGCTTCCGGACGGCACATGACGCAAGAGGAGGTCGAGGAGGTAGCCAGAGGCCGCGTCTGGTCGGGTGAAGACGCCAAGGCGCGCGGGCTCGTCGATGAACTCGGCGGCAGCGCGGTCGCACTCCGCCTCGCCAAGGAAGCGGCCAAGTTAGCACCCGACGCTGCGGTCAAGCTCACCGTCTTCCCGCGTGAGAAGGAACCATTCGAGATCGTCTTTGACCGGCTAGTGGGCAAGGAGCGTGACGGCGACGAGCCCGGCGCGAGCTCCCAGTCGATCGAGCGCTCTTTGAAAGCCGCTCAGCCGCTGTTGCAGCGCCTTGAAACGCTGCTCGACAATTCCGGCGTGCTGACTATGCCGGCGATCGGACCCGTCAGATAGCAGGTCGAGGACTGCCGCTCCCGCTTCAGCACCCGCCCTCCGCTTTCCGGCATTTGACCATGCGCAACGGCGTGTAGGTCAGCGCAATCGTGCCGTTCTGCTTGACGACTCGGACGCGGGTCCGTACCAGGCCGCGATCGGGACGGCTGCGGCTCCGTCGAGCTTCGATGACCTCGCATTCGGCATGGATGGTGTCGCCGGCGAAGACCGGGTTCTCGACATTGAGTTCCATGTTCAGAAAGGCGAGGCCAGTGTGCTGCATCGTCGACTGGACAAGAAGGCCCTCGGCAAAGGCGTAGACGAGTGCCGCCGGCGCCAGACGCTGTTTGGTGTCCGCTTCATGCGCTAGGAATTCGAGGTTGGTGAACAACACCTCGACCATGCCGGTGCAGTTGACAAAATTAGTGATGTCGGCCGCGGTGATGGTGCGCCCGATGGTCTTGAACTGCCGGCCGATCGGCAGATCCTCGAAGCAGAAGCCGAGCCCAACCGTCTCCATTGCGTCCTCCGCGATCGACCACCAGGCCAACAGATCAACGTTTCGATCCACCGCTAAATTTTTGTGGATAGCAGTTCGCCCAGGTGTTTATCGAGCTGACTGAGCGCATCGGGATCGGCGCCGAATAATGCGAGATGCCCGTCGATGGTTTGGATCGGCCTGAACTCGGCATCGGGAATGAGCCGCCACTCGGCCTGGCAATCAGCCGGCGGGAAGAACATGTCCGAAGACATCGGCATGACAAAGATCTTGGCTTTAATTCGGCCCAGCGCGGCCCGCAGGTCGCCGCCAGTGAGGCGGCTAACGTCGCCGCGCTGCCATTTCCATGCCATGCACAGCAGATCGTTCGGATCCATCGCGCTGAAATAGCCATACATGAAGTTGATGATGAAATCGTCCAAGGACGAAAAACCCAATGCCTTGTGCCGATTTTCCTGAAAAAACGCCGTGCTCCAACCCATCACCGTCCACATTTTGGCGTGACGCAGCAGACCCTCTCGTACATCCGCCGACGATGTATAGAACCCCTTGCTGAAACCGGGGTCGGAGGTGATCGCCTCGACCAGTGTTTCGGTAAACAGGAAATCATGGATAGTATTTCTCGCTGTGCCGGCGATGGGTGCGGCACGCTTCACCATATCGGGGTAGCGCACCGCCCATTCATAGGTCTGCTGCGCGCCCATGGAGCCGCCGACAACCAGCGCGAAGCTCTTCAGGCCGAACTTTTCCGTGACAAGTTTATGCTGCGCGCGCACATCGTCACCGATGCGCACATGCGGGAAATTCCCCATCCCAGCCGGCGGCGGCGTGTTGTGCGGCGAGGTGGAGAGACCGCCGCCGATCTGATTGACGATGACGATGAAATACTTGGCGGGATCGAGCGCCCGGCCATTGCCGATATAAACCTGCTCAATAATCTTGTTGGTGCCCGAGTACCAGGTGGGAATGAGGATGGCGTTGTCTTTGGCGGCATTGAGCGTGCCGAAAGTAGCGTAGGCGAGTTGGCAATTGCGGATGGTGCCGCCTTCTTCCAATTCGAGATTGCCGATGTCATGCAGCTCGTAAGGGCCGTGCACGTCCTGCGAGTAGTAGCTGTTATTGATCATTGTTCCTCCCGATTTCGTTGAAATTGGGCGGGATCAATGCCGTCACCGCTTGATCCCGCGATAATTTTTTGAGGCTATATTAACGCGAATCCCTCGTAGCCTTTGGCTGCGATCTCGTCGCATCGCTTGCGGTAGCCGCCGACCCCTTCCGGATCCAGATAAGGCAGGAAGGCGCGCGGCTTCCCCGCAACGTTGGCGCTCATCCACCAGGAGTTGGCGCGCGGCAGCAGCGTCCCGCCGACGATCTCGTTGACATGCGCAACCCACTGGTCCTGTGCTTGATCTGTCGCCTCGATTGTGGTCTTAGCGCTCCGGCGCATCGTATCGATGCAGTTGGTGATCCATTCCACGTGCTGCTCGATCGAGACCGGCATGTTCGAGAGCACGGACGGGCTTTGCGGGCCGGTGATCGTGAAAAAGTTTGGGAAACCCGTTACCGCGACCCCGAGGTAGGTGTGCGGGCCGTCGGCCCACGCGTCCTCCAGCTTGCGGCCGCCCCGGCCCACCAGATTCAGCGCCTTCAGTGATCCGGTGAACGCATCAAAGCCAGTGGCGAACACGATGATGTCGAACTCATATTCCTTGCCGCCCGCCCGGATTCCCCTTTCGGTAATTTCTTCGATAGCGCCGTCGGTGTTGGCATCGACCAGCAGCACGTTATCCTTATTGAAGGTTTCATAGTAATTGGTGTCGAGTGGCGGCCGCTTGGTGGCGTAGGGATGACCCTTGGGCACGAGTTTTTCCGCGACGGCGGGGTCCTTGACCGCCTGACGGATCTTGCGCCTGAGATAATCGGAGACCAGATCGTTGGCAGCCTCATTAAACAGCAGGTCCTGATAGTTGGCCAACGGGAAGGCGAAGCCCCCCTGATCCCACAGCTGATCGAATACGCGCTCGCGCTCCTCGGCCGTTGCCTCCAGCGCTGACTTTGTAATGAAGTAATGCTCCATGCCGAAGCCTGATTCACGGATGCGCTGGACGATGCCGTCATAGTCCGCCTTGCGGGCTCTGACCCGTTCAGGGTCGACTTTTCCATTGCGCGCCGGCACGCAGTAATTGGGGGTACGCTGGAACACGGTGAGCTGCTTGGCCTGCTGCGCAATTTCGGGAATCGCCTGGATGGCGCTGGCGCCGGTGCCGACGACGGCGACCCGCTTGCCGGTGAAGTCGATACCGCCCTTCGGGAACCGGCTTGTATGGCACCATTTGCCCTGGAATTTCTCGAGGCCTTTGAACCGCGGCAGGTTCGTATCCGACAACGTGCCGACCGCCGCGATCAGAAAACGTGCAGTGACTGTTTCCCCGCTATCAGCGTGCACGGTCCACAGGTTGCTCGTCTCATCGAACTCGGCGCCGGTCACGCGCGTGTTGAATTGCATATCGCGTTTCAGATCATGGCGCGCGGCTACATACTCGAGATAACGAAGGATTTCCGGCTGCTCGGGATAGCGTTCGGACCATTCCCATTCCTGTAACAGCTGCTTGTCCCAAGTGAAGCAATAGATATAGGACTCGGAATCGCAGCGTGCCCCGGGGTAGCGGTTCCAGTACCAGGTGCCGCCGACGGTTTCGCCAGCTTCGTAAACCCGCACCTTCAGCCCCAGCTTGTCGCGCAATGCCTTGAGCATATACATGCCGGAAAAACCTGCTCCGACCACGACAGCGTCAAAGTCTTGAGTTGCACCAGCCATCTGTTCCTCCGCTCATTCGTTGTCTGGACGACAGATTAACTCTGTCCGTTGCGCTGTTGAAGGCGGCTCGCGGTACGCGTCCGCGACACTCGTCGTCGATCTTCTCCCCGCTTATCCGATCGTGCCAGCGGCGCGTAGTGCGGCAGTCTCGGCCGGCTCGAGCCAATCGGCGAGTATTGCTTCGGCCTCGTCGAGGCCGCGCGGTGGTTGCGGCGGGATCGGCAAATCCGGAATGGTTCGGCTGAAGCGCGGCGCTGGCGCCGGCTGGACGATGCCGTCGATCTCGACATAGGTGCGGCGCATTTTATTGTGCGGGTGGTGCGGCGCTTCGTCGGTCGTTAGAACCGGGGCAAAGCAGGCATCAGTTCCTTCGAGAAGCGCGCACCATTCGTCGCGCGTCCGGGTCTTGAACAATGCCGTCAGCCGCGCCTTCGCCTCGGGCCAGTGTTCGCGCTCCATCTGTGGTGGCAATGTCGCCGGATCGATATCGAGCCGCCGCAATAATTCCGCATAGAACTTCCCTTCGATCGCTGCGACTGAGATCCAGCGCCCGTCCGAGCATTCATAGACCTCGTAGAAATGGGCGCCCGTGTCGAGAATGTTGGTGCCGCGCTCATGGCTGCCCAGACCGGCCGCCATCATCCCGTGGAACGCGGTCATCAGCGACGCTGTGCCGTCGACCATAGCCGCGTCGACGACCTGACCCCGGCCCGAGCGCTGCGCTTCGAGAATGCCGCAGACCACGCCGAAGGCGAGATAAAGCGCACCGCCCCCGAAATCGCCGATCAGGTTCAACGGCGGCGTCGGGGCCTGGCCGTGCCGCCCGAAGGCATGCACCGCGCCGGCGAGCGCGATGTAGTTGAGGTCGTGGCCGGCGGCTTGCGCAAGCGGCCCTTCCTGGCCCCAGCCGGTGACCCGGCCATAGACGAGGCGGCGATTGCGCGCGAAGCAATCCTCGGGGCCGAGACCCAGCCGTTCGGTCACCCCCGGGCGGAACCCTTCGATCAGCGCGTCGGCGCATTCGATCAGGCGCAATGCGAGAGCCTTTCCGGCCGGACGTTTGAGGTCGAGCGCCAGACACGGTCTGCCGCGGAGCAGGAGGTCGTAGCACAGCGGGCGTGGCACGCCGAGATCGCTCGGTTCCGTCCGATCGATGCGCAACACGGTGGCGCCGAGATCGGCGAGCAGCATCGCGCACATCGGCCCCGGCCCGATGCCCGTCAGTTCCACTATTCTAATTCCGGCCAGCGGTCCCATCAGACGCCTCCGCGTTTCGCCGGGTCGAACCTGCGTGGTATTGAACGACCGGTCAAGCCGGCACCGCCATCCAGAGGAGGCCCGCAAGATGTCCGGACCGCTTGCAGGCATCCGCGTGGTCGATTTGACGAGCGCGGTATTGGGGCCGGTGGCGACGCAAATCCTCGGCGACATGGGGGCGGACGTCATCAAGGTCGAGCCTCCGGAAGGCGACTCGATTCGTCCCCTCGGCCCGTCGCGCCATCCGGGCATGGGCGCCTATTTCCTGAACATCAACCGCAACAAGAAGAGTGTGGCCCTCGACCTGAAGCGGTCGGCGGCGCGCGAGGCGCTGCTGAAACTGGTCGAGACCGCGGACGTCTTCGTCCATAATATGCGCCTCGCAGCCGCCGAGCGGCTCGGCTTGGACTATCAGGCGGTGGCGGGGCGTAATCCCCGCATCGTCTATGCCGCGGCTGCTGGTTTTCGCAAAGACGGCGTTCACCGCGACCGCCCGTCCTTCGACGACGTGATCCAAGGCGAGAGCGGTCTCGCGGCACTCAATGGCGGCCCCGGCGGCGAGCCGCGCTATGTGCCGATGGCGGTGTGTGACAAGATCTGCGGCTATGTGCTCGCCTCAGCAATCGGCATGGCATTGTTCCATCGCGAACGCACCGGCGAGGGACAGGAAGTGCATGTTCCGATGCTGGAGACGATGGTCGCCTTCAACTTCGTCGACCATCTTTGGTACGGCGTTCTCGCCGAGCCGGAAAAGGGGCTCGGCTATCCGCGCATGTTGACCGAGCATCGTCGGCCTTTCCCGACCAAGGACGGCCACATCTGCATCCTGGCGACGACCGACACGCAGTCGCGCCATCTGTTCGAAGCGATCGATTGCCCAGAATTGGCCGAAGATCAGCGCTTCTCTACCCTGGCGCGCCGCACCGACAACATCGGCGAGCTCTATGAAATCGTCATCGAGCGTATGCGCCGGCGTACCACAGCTGAATGGCGCGAGCGGCTCGACAGTTTCGATGTCCCGAACGGTGTCGTCACCAGCCTCGAAGGCCTACTCGCCGACCCCTATCTCAACGATGCCGGGTTTTTTGAACGGGTCGAGCATCCCTCCGAAGGGAAGATGCTGACGACCGCAATCCCGGTAATGTTTTCCGGCTCGCCGGGCGACACCTTCCGTCTGCCGCCGCCCCGCCTCGGGGAACACACACGGAGTGTGCTTGGCGAGCTCGGGTATTCCGACGCTGAGATCGACGACATCACGACTCAGGCATCTGCAATCCGGGATTGACCGCGCATGCCGAACGGTATGCACTACCGCCCTCGGCTTTTGCAGGGAGATCAACCACCGATGAGCATCAAGGGAAAGGCCTATATCGTCGGGATATATGAGCATCCGACGCGCAAGGCCGACAACAAATCGCTCGCCCAGCTCCATGCCGAGTCGGCCAAGGGCGCGATCGAGGATGCCGGCCTCGCGAGGGCCGATGTCGACGGCTATTTCTGCGCCGGCGACGCTCCAGGTCTGGGGCCCCTGTCGATGACCGATTACCTCGGGCTCAAATTGCGCCACATGGATTCGACCGACTGTGGCGGCTCCTCTTACATCATTCATGTCGGCCACGCCGCCGAGGCGATTGCCGCGGGCAAATGCAGTGTCGCGCTGATCACCCTCGCCGGCCGGCCACGTAGCGAAGGCCAGGCGACCGGAACGGCGCAGCGTACGGCCGGCGGTAGCGCTCCGGATGTCCAGTTCGAAAACCCCTACGGCCCGGCCACCGCGAACATGTACGCGATGTGCGCGATGCGCCACATGTACCAGTACGGGACGACGAGCGAGCAGCTCGCCTGGATCAAGGTCGCGGCCTCGCATCACGCCCAGCACAATCCGCATGCAATGTTGCGCAACGTCGTCACGGTCGAGGATGTCGTCAATTCGCCGATGATCGCCGACCCGCTGCACCGCCTCGATTGCTGTGTGATCAGCGACGGCGGCGGCGCGATCATCGTCGCCAGCCCCGAGGTGGCGCGGAGCCTGAAGCGACCCAAGGTCAAGATCGTCGGCGCCGGGGAGGCCCC
>DASQCY010000034.1:0-5181 GCA_035634495.1 Allostellaceae bacterium | reverse complement strand
AGATCGACTTGTCAAAGCGCATCACGCCGAACACCGGCATCGTCATCGGCGATGAATGGCAACGCCTGAGAGCGCCGAACGTCCCGTCAGTCGGTGGGCTCGGCGCGCTGCGGACGATGGGGCAATATCAGCTGTTTATCGACGGACCGCACCAGGCGTTGGGCCTGTTGGGGCTCGGCGTGACTTGGGGTCATACCGGGCGCGCGGCGGTGGGTGCACCCAACTTCACGACCTTGTCGCCAACTTTTGATTTCGGCAAGGGGTTTGGCGACATCCCGCGGTCGCTGACCTGGCTGCGGCCGTTTGCCATCACTGGCAATCTCGGCTTCGACTTTCCGACCCAGGCAACGTCCGCCGGCGTGCCGAACCCGAACAATTTCAGCTACGGCTTCGCCATTGAGTACAGCTTTCCGTATATCGAATGCTGCGTGAAGGACATCGGGCTCCGCGCGCCCTTCAGTCAACTGTTCCCACTGGTCGAGGTCGCCTTTTCGACGCCGATCAGCCGCGCGCCGGCAAATCAGACCACCGGCACGATCCAGCCCGGAATCATTTGGGCCGGCCCGTATTTCCAGATCGGCGCCGAGGCGATCATACCGGCCAACCGTCAGACCGGACACGGCTATGGCGGCGTCGTCCAACTCCACTTCTATCTCGATGACATCTTTCCGCGCAGCATCGGTCGGCCGATCTCGGAGTGGTGGTGATGCGTAGGGTCATGATAACACTGGCGTTCGGCGCCGCTGCGCTGGGCGCCGCGGCGGGAGCGCAAGCGCATGCCTTCCTCGACCATGCGAGCCCAGCGGTCGGCGGCTCGGTACCGACCGCGCCGGCGGTCGTGACCCTGTGGTTCACGCAAGACCTCGAACCGGTGTTCAGCAACGTGACGGTGACGAACGAAGCGGGACAGCGGGTCGATCTCGGCAATACCCGGATTCCGCCAGGCAGTCCCGCCGAGCTGCAGATCGGGCTGAAGCCGCTGCCGCCCGGAACCTATCTGGTCAGCTGGCATGTCGTCTCCGTCGATACCCACCCGACCGAAGGCACTTTTACCTTCGAAGTCGGGGGAGGATGAGCCTCAGCACGGGGCCAAATCGTGGCTGAGTTGCTGATCGTCTCGCGCTTGCTGCAGTTCGCGTCGGTGATCGTGGTCTTCGGCTGCGGTGCCTTCCGGCTTTACGGGCTCGGCGTCGATCCCACCTCGATTTTCGCCAACGCTCCCACTACCTTCGATGCCTGGTTTTGGCGCCTGACGACAGTCGGCGCCGTCGTCGTGCTGGTCTCGGCGCTGAGCCTGACGCTCGGAGTCACCGCCAATATGGCCGGCTCGGCCGCTGCAGCCTTCGATCCCGATACGATAAGGAAGGTGCTGTTCGCCACCAGCTTCGGCCGGGCGTGGTGCTGGCATCTCGTGTTCGCCGTTCTCGCAATCGGGGTTTGCCTTGCACCGAGGGCGCGTTGGCGGATGCCGGCGATCCTCGTCCTCTCACTGTTGCTGCTGGTCAGCCTAGGCTGGGTCGGGCATGCCGTTGAGGGCCGAGGAGCCACCAGGCTCGTCCATCAGATCAATCAGACGGTACATCTGCTCGCTGCGGGGCTGTGGCTCGGCGGTCTGCTTCCCTTAGGGTGGCTGCTCGGACTGGCGCGGTCCCCATCGGGCACGGCTTGGATTTCGCTCGCGCGCGACGTGGTGCCGCGCTTCTGGCAAATGGGATACGCGGCAGTGGCGCTCCTTTCCGCGACCGGCGTGCTCAACACGCTGCTATTGGTCGGGAGTACCCAGGCGTTGGTCTGCACACCCCACGGCCGACTGCTGGGTCTGAAGATCCTGTTGTTCCTGGCAATGGTCACTGTCGCGCTGTTCAACCGTTTTCGCCTGCTGCCGCGCTTGCGGTGGGAAGCACAAGCCTCAGCGCCGGTCGCCGCTCTCGCCCGCTCGGTTCTCTTCGAGCAGGGGTTGGGGTTCGCGATCTTAGCGGTGGTCAGCGTGCTGGGGACGTGGCCGCCGGCCATCCATGTGGGCGTCCATCGGTCAGGCGGAGCCGATCTTGTCATAGCTCATCACCCGGTAGATCGCTAACGAGGCAAGCCAGCTCACGACGAAGATTCCGACGACGAGGTAGCCGAGTGCGGTGAAATTGCCGGCTGCAAAGCCGATGACGCTCCATATGCCGCCGGTGAGGCCGAGCCTTTCCGCCACCAGCCCCAAGGCTTCGATCGCACCGACAACCAGGGCGACCATGACGGAGGCGGCGGTGATCGTCAAATTATAGTAGAGCTTGCGGAGCGGATTTACGAACGCCCAACCATAAGCGCCGACCATCAGGACGCCGTCGCTGGTATCGACGAGCGACATGCCGGCGGTGAACAGCGCCGGAAATACCAGGATCGACCAGATCGACAGCCCTTTGGCTGCTTCCGCAGCCGAAATTCCGAGCAAACCGATCTCGGTCGCGGTGTCAAAGCCGAGTCCGAACAAAAGCCCGAGCGGATACATGTGCCAGCTGCGCGAAATCAATCGGAACAGGGTTCGGAACAGCCGACTGAGCAGCGCGCGCTGGGCGAGAAAGACGTTTAGCTCCTCCTCGGCATAATCTTCCCCGCGGTTCGCCCGCCGGAAGACGCGAAAGACACCGATCAGCACGACGAGGTTGATCATCGCGATGGCGAAGAGAAAAATCACCGAGACCAACGTGCCAATAAGACCGCCGGCCTCGATCAGTCCGGGAAAGCTCCGCTGAACGCTGCTCGCCGTGAGGGCGATCAGAATCGCGGCCGCAATCACGACGGTCGAATGGCCCAGCGAAAAGAAGAACCCGACAGCAATTGGCCGCTTTCCCTCCTGCATCAATTTGCGCGTGACATTGTCGATCGCGGCGATGTGGTCCGCATCGACCGCATGCCGCAGCCCAAAACCGTAAGCGATGAGCGCCGTTGCCAATAAAAAAGGGTAGCCGTGAAACGCCGCGAAAGCCCTGGCCCAGGCGAGCAGGTTCGCGGCGATCAGGACCATGTAGAGCCCGATCACTTTGGGACGAACATGGTTGGCGGCGTCATCAAAGACCGCGGGTCGTGGGAAAGCTGGTCTCTTTGTGGCATCCCGAGGAGATTGATACAGCCCGGGGGTTGAGGAGCGCCACCGCTAGGCGGGGACCCCCGCACCCAGATGGCGGGCGCCATGCAGGATTTCCCGGAATAATGTAGCTGTCTCACTGGTGAGGAGCCGCGCAATTGCCGGCGAGCAGACGAAGGCGAGCGGCACTCGATCCGCTTTCCCAATTCTTCGCCGTAGCCATCCGCAACCCTCATCAGGGCGGGGAGTGTCGCAGAGGCAGAGCATCTTTTAGCGTGACGTCGTGCTGCAGGGGTGGTGCCCGGACAAATCGGGACGGCAGAGGCGCGACGGTATGCTAAAAATGGGTTGGACTAAACCGGGGCCGGTGGGAGCCCGTTGGTTGCGGTTCTCGCTCTAATCGCCGGGATCTCGAGTTTATTGGTATTGAATCTCCCGGCCACTCTATCGCGTTAACCGCCGTAGCCCCCTGTTTCAGGAAGAGAACTCGTGCAGGTCGAGGAGCCTATCGGAGACGCGAATACGGTGGCGCGCGCCGACACGTCCACATGGGTGTATCGAGCCTCGTCATGCTGCCTCTGGGACAGCGGTTCTAAGCGAGCGATGCCTCTTGCTGAGTTCCAAGAGCTTGGCGCCGAACAAAATGCCGCCCACGGCCAGAATGACTGAGAGGCCATGGCCGATCGAGGGAGCTGGTGCAGCTATGGGAGCGGTGACAACGCCCGTGTTGGCACACATAAAGGAGTTATGGGCGCCGGGGCCGATACAACCTGCGCCGATATCCGCGGAAAAGAAGTTTCCGTTATCTTGAGTAAAGCTACCCGGGCTTAGGGTGCCGCTGGCGACGCTGACATCGAAGTCGAGCGGGCCCGGCGTCGTGTTGCTCGTGCCACCACCGCAAGTCAAGCAACTGATAGAATAAACCCCGCCGACTGGAGTGGTCGAACCCAGGACAAACGTCTGAGTTGCAGTAGTCGGAGGAGTATTCACTGCAACGCTAATCGTCGGATTGCTGCTGATACTGAACTCCAGCGCCTCATGGTTGAGGGCGCCTGTGTTGGCAAAAACTTCGCCCGCCGCGAGGGTCACGCTGACGTCAACGGTGGTCGAGTTAACTGTAGATACCGTGACGGTGCCAAACGGTCCGGCCCCGCAGCAAGCGCCCGATGTGAGCGGGTAGGCTATAATGCTTGCGGGCGCCGACCCGGGCGAAACTAGTCCGGCGGCGAGCGTCAGGGCGCCCACGAAAATCGGAAGGGATTTGGCTTTCAATATGCAGCACGCTCCCCTTTTGGCCATGAACTCTCAGACCAGTGCTGAGCCGGCCTTGATCATAAAAAAGAGCAGTTGTCGTGTTAATTTTATTGATGTCAAGCGTGCTTCATCATAAAAAAGTAGAACATTATTTGTTAACTAAGTTATCCTCAAGGTTTCAAAAGCCTAATATTACCCTGCCGGCTCGCCTCCCGTTGCAGCCCGACGGTCTTTCGCGGTTGACGGGCCTGTCACATCGCAGGAGAACCCAACATCGCGCTACGGCCACGTGCTGATGGATCAGACGCACCTATCTGTCAACCAGCGCGAGGCTGATCAGGATCACCACTGCGATGGACTACGACGCGACCGAGATTGGCACCGCCTACAACAAGGCTCGCGCTCTCGCGCCGGAAACCCTTCGGATCTGGCAGGATTTGCTTTCGGTTCATATCGAGACGGCCGCGATATCACTGGTAATTGAACTCGGCTGCGGCACAGGGCGTTTTTCCGAGCTGTTGGCGGCGCATTTCGGGGTCGAGATCATCGGTATAGATCCCTTGAAGAAGATGCTGGATCAAGCTCGCCGCAAGCCCGCGGCTGGCAACGTGGTCTACCGGCAAGCGGCGGCAGAGGCGCTTCCGCTCCCGGATGGCTGCGCTGATGTCGTGTTCATGTCGATGGTCTATCATCATCTTACCGACCCGGCCGCTGTGGCTCGGGAATGCCATCGCGTGTTGCGCCGGGGCGGTTACGTTTGCGTCCGCAACGGCACACGTGAGTCGGGCTTTCCGCATCGACATTTCTTCCCGGCACTGCGGGCGCTGATCGCTTCCGGCCTCCCGTCGCGGCGC
>DASQCY010000033.1:0-3552 GCA_035634495.1 Allostellaceae bacterium | reverse complement strand
CGCGGGTCGTGCGGCGAGACGCGAATGTCGCGGCCATAGCGGAGAGGCGAGAAACGGCCGATCTCCATGTCCTGCCAGCTCTCGCCGCGGTCGGCGCTGCGGAAAAGGCCCTTGCGCACCGCGACGAAGACCGTGCTCGGCCCGGCGGCGCTGACCGAGAGCGCGTGGCCGTCGAGCATTCCTTCGCGGTCCCTGGGGCTGGCGGCGGGACCGGCGAGCCGGATCAGGTCTTCGCTGCAATCCTCCCAGCTCTCCCCGTCGTCGAGGCTGCGCATGACGCCGTTGACCTCGAGCACGCCATAGATCTCGGCCGGATGGCCGGGGTCTTTGGCCAGGCGCATGACCCGGCAATCGAACGGCATCCTGACCCGGTCGGGCATCCGC
Source organism: Allostellaceae bacterium (assembly GCA_035634495.1). Taxonomy (GTDB): domain Bacteria; phylum Pseudomonadota; class Alphaproteobacteria; order ATCC43930; family CGMCC-115725; genus AP-15. The sequence continues at coordinate 3,168 of DASQCY010000033.1, read as the reverse complement.
GGGTCGGCGAGCCGGTGCCAATTGTCGCCGCCGTCCTCGCTGCGGTAGACCGCGACCGGCGAAGTCCCGGCGTAAAGGGTCTGCGGGTTCTTCGGATCGACGAGGATCGACCAGACCTGCACTCCGCGGTCGGGAAAGCCGAGCCGCTCCCAATGGTCGCCGCGATCGGTGCTGCGGTAGGGGCCGTCCTGGGTTCCGATGTAGACAGTCTCGGGATTTTCGGGGTGAACGGTAACGGACTAAACGTGGGTCTCCTCCGGCAGGCCCCGAGTCAGGTGCCGGCATTCGCCGTCGCCGATGGCCAGGCGAAAGACGCCGCCCCAGGTTCCACCCCGCCACCATCCCACACCGGCATACACATATGGCTGATCGGTCATGATGAGCTCCTCCCTTCTGTCAGTGAATGCAGAGCACTTTTGTCCCGTTCCGCGAGGAAGTCGATCTCGTCCGGGGTTGACTCCCGGCCGAGGATTTTATTGCGGTGTGGAAAGCGTCCGAACCGCTCGATGACCTCAATGTACGGGCGCCCATAACGACGCAAAGAACGGCGACGATCGGGATTGCGCGGTAGTGTGTCGAACAGAGCGACCGAGCGGCGCTGGTCGGCGATATCTTCGCTGTGGTGAAACGGCATATAGAAGAACAACCGCCAAACCGGCGGAACGAGCCGGTCGAAGCCCTGCTCGAGCGCCCGGTCGGCGACGGCGCGCGCCGCAGCGTCGGTTGCGTAGGCGTGCGAGGTGCCACGGAAGATGTTGCGTGGGATCTGGTCGAGCAGCAGCACCAGAGCGAGCGCGCCTTCGGGCAGAGCTTGCCACGAACGCAGTTCCCCAGCGGCCGCGGCTTCGTAGTCGGCAAGAAAGGCGGCGCGCAAAGAGGCGTCGAATTCGGCGGTGCTCTTGAACCAGATCTCGCGCTGCCGCTCGCGATCGGGGTCGCCCGGCGGCCCGAACCAGGCATCGAGCAGCGCCGTCGGCCGGTCTGGGAGGCTTTCGGCAGGATCGCGATCCGACGACATCACCGCATCCTCTGTTGTTGTTTTCGCTCCCTGAGGGCCGTGCGACTTTCGTTGATCGCGCGTGCCGAATTCGTTGTTATCCCGCATCCTGCCTTAACCTATAAGCAATTGAATCGAATGATTCTTATGCGCAAACGGCGGTGCCGACCACGGCCGCACGCGCGATTTTCGTTGTATTTCATGGTTTGCCGAGCAGCTCGTCGAGACGGGCCCGCAACGCCAACAGATCGCGCCAGGCTTCGCGTTTGCGCTCCGGCGCGCGCAGCAGGAAGGACGGGTGGAACATCGGCAGGGTCGGCACCCGCTCGGCGAGCCCGGGGATCTCGAGGTCGAACCAGCGCCCGCGCAACCGGGTGATGCCCTGGCCCCCCGGCAACAGCGCGGCGGCGGCGGTGCCACCGGCGAGGACGAGGATTTTAGGGTGCACAAGCGCGATGTGACGCAGCACGAAGGGCAAGCAGGAGGCGATCTCGGCGGTGGTCGGTGTGCGGTTTCCGGGCGGCCGCCAGTAGACGACGTTGGTGATGTGGACACTTTGCCGATCCAATTGGATCGCTGCTAGCATCCGGTCGAGCAGCTGGCCGGCGCGGCCGACAAACGGGCGGCCGATGCGGTCCTCATCGGCACCGGGGCCCTCGCCGATGAGCATGACAGGGGCCGCCGGATTGCCGTCGGCGAAGACCGTGTTGGTCGCGGTGCGCTTCAAGCCGCAGCCATCAAAGCCGGCGACCAATGCGGCGAGCGCCGCCACCGAGTCGGCGCTGGCGGCGAGCCGGCGCGCCGATCGGGCAGCCTCCGCCAGGGACTCGGTCAGGGCCTTCGGCGGGGCTGCTGCAACCGCGGGGGCAGCTTGTGGGCGGGGCGCGGAAAGGGGTCTCGGGGCCAGGACCGCCGACGCTGGGGCGAACCGGTTCACCGGTTCGTCCGCGATCGCCTCGTCCGCCCCCATCTCGACATACCAGCGCAACAGCGCGAGTGCCGTGTCGCGATCGTCGAATTTCGGAGGCGTGGCGGGGGAAGTCATTTGGGTAATGCTACCATCGCGACCGAGCATCGGCGATCCGATATAGTCGTCGCGCGAATTCCGAGGAAATGAGAAGTGGGTGAGGAGCGGACCGAGCGCGAGCGGATGGAATACGACGTCGTCGTGGTCGGAGCCGGGCCCTCCGGCCTCGCGGCGGCTATCCGACTGAAGCAGCTCGCGGTCGCCGCCGAGCGCGAGCTTGGCGTCTGCGTCGTCGAGAAAGGCTCGGAGGTCGGCGCCCACATCCTGTCGGGTGCGGTGTTCGAGCCGCGCGCGCTCGACGAATTGATCCCGGACTGGCGGGAACAAGAGGCGCCGCTCGTCACCCCGGCGACCGATGACCGGTTCCTGCTGTTGACCGCGAGCCGCGCGTTGCGCCTGCCGACACCGCCGCAAATGCGCAATCACGGCAACTATATCATTAGCCTAGGCAATCTGTGCCGCTGGCTGGGAAGCCAAGCCGAGGCGCTGGGGGTCGAGATCTATCCCGGCTTCGCCGCGGCCGAAGTGCTGTATGACGCTGCCGGACGGGTGCAGGGTGTAGCGACCGGCGATATGGGCATCGGCAAGGACGGCCGGGCGACCGATCGCCTTCAGCCCGGGGTCGAGCTCGTCGCCAAGGAAACGCTGTTTGCCGAAGGTTGTCGCGGCTCGCTGACCAAAACGCTCGTCGAGCGGTTCCGGCTGCGCGATGGCATCGATCCGCAAACCTACGCGATCGGCATCAAGGAATTGTGGGAGGTGACACCCGACCGGCACCAGCCCGGGCTCGTCGTCCACACCGTCGGCTGGCCACTCGACAGGGCCACCTATGGCGGCTCATTTCTGTACCATCTCGAGGACCGGCAGGTGGCGGTCGGTTTTGTGATCGGGCTCGATTACAAGAACCCGTTCCTCAACCCTTTCGAAGAATTCCAGCGGTTCAAGACGCACCCGGCGGTCCGTCCCTTCTTTGAGGGCGGCCGGCGCATCGCCTATGGAGCGCGGGCGCTCAACGAGGGCGGCTTTCAATCGATCCCGCGGCTCGATTTTCCGGGAGGCGCGCTGATCGGCTGCGCCGCGGGTTTCATCAATGTGCCCAAGATCAAGGGCAACCACACCGCCATGAAATCTGGGATGGTTGCGG
>DASQCY010000032.1:0-4982 GCA_035634495.1 Allostellaceae bacterium | reverse complement strand
ACGCTGACCCGCCGCAAGGAACCCTTCGAAGCGCTCGATCCGACGCGGGTCGGTCTCTATGTCTGCGGGCCGACCGTCTACGACCGCGCGCATATCGGCAACGCGCGCGCCTATGTCGTCTTCGATCTCCTCTATCGGCTGCTGCGCGACACCTACGGGCAGCCTCACGTGCGCTATGTGCGCAACATCACAGACATCGAAGACAAGATCAACGCCGCCGCCCGCGAAAACGGCGAGCCGATCGCAGCCTTGACCGCACGGACCACAGCGTCCTTTCACGAAGATCTGGTGGCGCTCAACACGCTGCCGCCCGATGTCGAGCCGCGGGCGACCGAGCACGTGCCGCAGATGATCGCGATGATCGAACGACTGATCGCGGCCGGGCACGCTTACGCCGCTGACGGCCACGTCTTGTTTGCTGTCGCCTCCGACCCGCACTATGGACAGTTTTCCCGCCGCAATCGCCAGGAGATGATCGCCGGCGCCCGCGTCGAGGTGGCGCCCTACAAGCGCGACCCCGCCGACTTTGTGTTGTGGAAACCGTCGGACGCGGACACGCCGGGATGGGACAGCCCGTGGGGTCGCGGCCGGCCGGGCTGGCACATCGAATGCTCGGCGATGAGCGAAATGCATCTCGGCGAGACCTTTGACATCCATGGCGGTGGCCTCGATCTGGTCTTTCCGCATCACGAGAACGAGATCGCGCAGAGTGTCGCCGCCCACTCCGGTCGGCCATTCGCCCGGTTCTGGGTGCATAACGGGCTGCTGACCGATGCCGGCGCCAAGATGTCGAAATCGCTCGGCAACATCTCGACCGTCCGCGAACTGCTCGATGAAGCACCGGGAGAGGCAATCCGGCTGGCATTGCTCGCCACGCATTACCGCGACCCGCTCGACTGGACGAACGACCGGCTGCGGCAGGCCCGGCAGAGCCTCGACCGTTTCTATCGCGCGCTAAGTCTGCCGCGGGCCGCCATCCTCGAGCGGTTCGGCGAGGCGGATGAGGCATTCCGCCCGGTGCGAGAAGCGCTCGACGACGATATGAACACTCCGCTCGCCCTGACCCGGCTCCATGAGCTCGCCGGCGAAGTCAACCGGGCAAGCTCGGATGCCGAGCGCTCCGCACTACAGGGCGCACTCGCAACCGGCGGCCGGCTAATGGGCTTGCTCGAAAGCGATCCGGCCGAGTGGCTGCGCGGCAGCACCCCGGCGGATAGGGTCCAAATCGAGGAACGCATTGCCGCACGGGCGGAGGCGCGCCGCGAGCGCCGTTTTGCCGAAGCCGACCACATCCGCGCCGAGCTCGCAGCCGAAGCGATCATCCTCGAAGACAACCCCGACGGCACGACAACTTGGCGTAAGGATTGACATGGCGGGGACCAATCATCGCCGTCCGGCGGTGACCGGAGGTCCCGCGATCATCCTAGTGGAGCCGCAGCTCGGCGAGAACATCGGCACTGCGGCGCGGGCCATGCTGAATTGCGGTCTCGACGATTTGCGGTTGGTGCGGCCGCGCGACGGCTGGCCTTCGGAAAAGGCGGTCGCTGCCGCGAGCGGCGCCGATTCGGTGTTAGAGAAGGCGCGGCTCTACCTGAGCGCGGCGGCGGCGATATCCGACCTCGTCCATGTCTTTGCGGCAACCGCGCGCGATCGGGGCATGGTCCGCCGCGAGGTGACACCGCGCCACGCGGCCGCCGAGATGCGCGCCTGGCTCGCCGCCGGCGAGCCTTGCGGCGTGCTGATCGGGCCAGAGCGCACCGGCCTCTTGAATGACGACGTTACCCTCGCCGACACGGTGCTGACCGTGCCGCTCAACCCGGCCTTCTCGTCCTTGAACCTTGCCCAGGCGGTACTGATTGTCGGATATGAGTGGTTCACTTCGGGTGTCCAGGCATCGCCGGAGATCCTGCACCGCGGCGGAAGCCGGTCGGCGACCAAGGAGGAGCTCCTCAATTTCTTCGACCATCTCGAAGAGGCGCTCGAGGAAAACGGATTTTTGCGCAATCGCGAAAGCCGGCCGAGCATGGTGCGCAACCTGCGCAGCCTGTTCCAGCGCGCGCAATGCACCGAGCAGGAATTGCGCACCCTGCACGGTGTCGTGACCGCCTTTGCAGGCCCGCGCGAGCGCAAGCAGAGGACAAGCCGATCGACGGTCGTCGATCGCTAAAGCCCCGAAAGGTGCTGGGTTTGGTTGATCGACCCGATGATGAATGAGTCGTTGTCGAAGAACAGCTCATTGACGGCGCAAGGCTCCTGCCGCAGGTGCCAATAGCGTGACAACGGCGCCTCCAAGGCGAAGAGAAGCAGAACGCGGTTGACACTGTCGTGGCCCACCAGCACGACGGTCTGATCGGGATGGCGCCACAGAATATCCCGCAATGCCGCGCTCGTCCGGGACAGCAAAGCCGCTAAAGTTTCTCCGCCAGGGATCGCCGCGATATGCGGCGTGCGAAACCATAGCTCGGTCTCGTCCGGCCACCGCTCTTGCGCTTCGTCCCGCGTCAAGCCCTGCCATTCGCCATAATCGATGTCGGCGAGGCCGTCGACCGGTCGCAGTTCGAGACGAAATGGTGCCGCGATCTCGGCGCCAGTTTCACGGCAGCGGCCGAGCGGGCTCGTGTAAACCGCGTCCGGTTTCCAGGTCGCCGCAATGTATCGCGCCACCGCTTGCGCCTGCCGGCGACCGAGATCGGACAGGGGGAGTTCGGCGCGGCCGCGAAACCGCTCGGGCGCCAGCCAGTCGACGTGTCCGTGTCGCGCGAGAATGATCCGGACCATCGCTATGGCTCTGCGTCGGCCTAGTCGCCTCGGGGCGAACGGCCATGGACGTGCACGTGATGTCCGCCGGCTTCTTCGAGGATGCGGGTTGCCACGAGCTCGCGGTCGGGATCTTCGCAACGAACCCACAGCAATGCCGCGCCGGCCTTGAGTGCCGCCGCGAAGTCTTCGCTATGGCGCGAGGCCGTGTAATCGTCGAACAGCTCCTTCAGCGCCGCACCACCGAGACCGGCACCGACCAGTGCCGCAAGCGCAATGGCGATCGGCCCGCCCGACAGCACGATAATGCCCGCGACGGTCAAGGGCGCTACGTACTTGATCTCGGCGCTGAGCCCGGCAGACAAGATACCTCTACCGCTGTCGTTCGCGGCTTCCGCGACGGCGAGCGAATCGTGCGAGGCCAGGACCGAGAGGTCGCTGCGCTCGAACCCGGCGGCGAGCAGCGCCGATACGGCGCTACGGAAATGTTCCCGGTCGGGAAACGAGGCGACCGCCTCGCGAATGACCGGAAAAGATTTCGCAGCCTCGGTCATGCCGATCCTCTCTTTCCTGCTCTGGCGACGGACATGCTACCGTCAAACACCCGCATGCGTCAGCCATCCCCGCCCCGCCCGCCGATGACCGAACCCCCCGCCTCGCCGGTCATGGTCCAGTACCATGAGATCAAGCGGGCGAACCCGGGCTGCCTCTTGTTCTTCCGGATGGGCGATTTCTTCGAGCTATTTTTCGAAGATGCCGTCGCCGCGGCCCAGGCGCTCGACATCGCGCTGACCAAGCGCGGCAGGCATGAGGGCGCCGACATCCCGATGTGTGGGGTGCCGGCGCACACCGCCGAGGCCTATCTCGCACGGCTGATCCGCGCCGGGTTCAAGGTCGCGATCTGCGACCAGATCGAGGACCCCGCTGAGGCGAGGCGGCGCGGCGCCAAGATGCTGCGGCGCGCGGTCGTCCGGGTCGTCACCGCCGGCACCCTGACCGAGGAAGGGCTGCTCGACGCGCGTCGGCACAACTATCTTGCGGGATTGGCCGAGGCCGGCGGCGAGATGGGTCTCGCCTGGCTCGATCTGTCGACCGGCGTCTTTGCGCTGGCGCCGACCAACGAATCTGCCCTCGCCGGCGATCTCGCGCGTCTTTCGCCAGGCGAGATCCTGCTGCCCGAGCGGCTGCTGACCCGCCCGACATTGTTCGAATTGCTGGCCGAATGGAGGCCGGCCCTGACGCCATTACCCAGCCCGCGCTTCGAGAGCGACACCGGACGCCGTCGGCTCCAGGAGTTCTACGGAGTCGCCGCGCTCGACGGGTTCGGCAATTTCGGCCGCGCCGAGCTTGCGGCGGGGGGCGCACTGGTTGATTACGTCGGTCTGACCCAGCAAGGGCGAGCGGCATATCTCGACCCGCCGCGGCGCGTCGTGCCCGGCTCGGTCATGCAGATCGACGCGGCGACGCGGCGCAACCTCGAGCTGGTGACGAGCCTCGCAGGGGAGCGCAAGGGGAGCTTGCTGGCGACCATCGACCGGACCGTCACGCCGGCGGGGGCGCGGCTCCTCGCCGAGCATCTGGCTGCACCATTGACCCAGTGCGCGGCCATCGCCGAGCGGCTCGATGCGGTCCAGTTCTACGTCGATCGATCCGAGGCGCGCTTGGCACTGCGCGAGCGCTTGCGCCATTGCCCCGACATCGAGCGGGCCCTGACGCGATTGAGCCTCGGGCGCGGTGGGCCGCGCGATCTCGCGGCATTGCGCCAGTCGCTCGGCGAGACCGCCTCGCTAAGTGAGATGCTCGCGGTCGCGGATCTCGTCCCGTTGCCGGAGCGGCTCACCGAGGCGCGTCGCGGGCTCGGCGAGCACGATGCCCTGGTCGAGCGCCTGCGGCGCGCGCTCGCCGCCGAATTGCCACTCTTCGCCCGCGACGGCGGGTTTATCGCCGCCGGGTATTCGGACGAGCTCGACGAGTGGAAGAGCCTGCGCGACGAAAGCCGCCGGATGATCGCGGCATTGCAAGCGCGCTACGCCGATGAGACGGCGATAAGCGCCTTGAAGATCCGCCACAATAACGTGATCGGTTATTACATCGAGGTCTCGGCCAATCATGCCGGCAAGCTCGGGCCGGAGTTCATCCACCGCCAGACGATGGCCGGTGCGCAGCGCTATACGACGACCGAGCTGGCCGATCTCGAGACCAAGATCGCGAGTGCGGCAGAGCGA
>DASQCY010000031.1:0-2723 GCA_035634495.1 Allostellaceae bacterium | reverse complement strand
GGCGGCGCGCGGCTGGGCCGATCAGCACCAGCGGATGGACCGCGTGCTGGTGCCGCTCTTGGAGGCGCTGATGACGGCCGCCGCGCCGCAGCCCGGCGAGCACGTGCTCGACATCGGCTGCGGCAGCGGTACGACGGTGCTGGAACTGGCGGCGCGCGTCGGGCCCTCGGGCCATGTGACCGGCGCCGACATCGCCGCGCCGTCGGTCGCACACGCGCAGCGGCGGATCGCCGCCGCCGGCCTCGGCCAGGCCGACGTCATTGTCGCCGACGCCAGCACCTACGCCTTCCCGAAGGCAAGCTTTGACCTCGTCTGCTCGCGCCTGGGGGTCATGTTCTTCGCCGACCCGCTCGCTGCATTCCGCAATATCCGGCGGGCCATCAAGCCGACCGGGCGCGCCGCCTTTGTCGTGATCCGCGCGCCCGGCGAAAACCTCTGGCCAAACGGTCCGACCGGAGCGGTGCGCCACCTGCTGCCGCCGCTGCCGGCGCCGGACCCGGAAGAGCCGGGGCCCTTCTCTTGGGCAGACCCGGCCCGAGTACGCCGCATCCTCGAAGGCGCCGGGTTCCGCGACGTGTCGCTGACCCCGGTCGACTGGTCGCCGCGCCTGGCACCCCCGGGCGGGGCCGGCGAGGCGGCCGATTTCATGATCGTGTTCGGCCCGCTGTCGCGGATCGTGCCGACGCTCTCGGCCGAAACCGAGGCGTCAGTGCGCGCGGCGCTGGAAACCTATTTTCGGGGCCATGATGGCCCGGACGGGATTACCCTGTCGGCCGCCAACTGGATCGTCCAAGCCCACGCCTGACCCCGCCGCGAGCCGCGGAATAACGGCTGAGAGCCCACCCCCCGGTCCGTTGCCGGGTGGTGCGCCCCTGTCGTCGGGCTCAGGCCTGCTTGAAGAACCGGTCCGCGTTACCGCCGAGGAGCTTCTTCGTAGTCTCCGGCTTTAGGCTCTTCCAGGCGAGGATGTTATCGACCGACTCGGGGAACTGGCACTCCGAGTGCGGATAGTCGGAGGCGTACATCAGAATGTCGTCGCCGAGGAAGTGGGTGACATGATTGAACATGTCCTCGCCTTCGTGGTGCTCGATGCTGCAGAAGAACCGGCCGCTCGCCATGTATTCGCTTGGTTTCTGCTTGAGCGGTGCGGTGCCGCCGACATAGATGGCCTGCTCGTCCATGCGCCTGGCCCAGAACGGTAGCCAGCCAAACCCGCATTCGAGCACACCCATCCGCAGGCCCGGATATTGATCGAATAACCCGCCGCCGATAAACGACCCGACAAAACGCATCGCACCCCAGGGGTGGGCGGCCAGACGGCCGAGGAAGATATTGTCCCAGAGATCCTGATAGCCGGGGTAATAGGGCGGGTTCCACGTAAAACTGTGATTGGCGATCGGCAGATCGTGGTCTGCGGCGGCGCGCCAGATCGGGTGCAGGTCGGGATGGTCTGCCGGCAGATCCTTGGCGAGCAGCGGCATCACCGCTACCGCCCATTTCGAGTTTCCCCACTCACGGATCTCACGCACGGCCTCGTCGGGGTTGCGCGCCGAGGCGACGATCATGCTCTTGAGGCGGGTCGGGTACCGCCCGCAAAAATCTGCCATGTGGCGGTGGTAGGCGCGGATCATGCCGATCTCGAGGGCGGGGTCTGGGAGGCCGACGACGCTGAGCCAGGAGGTCGGGATCAGAAAATGGACGTCGGTCCCCTCGTCATCCATATCCTTGACGCGGTTCTCGGCCTGATCGTCCTGCACCCCGGGCCGCGGCATCTTGCTGCCCATCCATCGCGTCTCGCGGCCGGTGAAGCTCTCGCGGGGCGCACTCTCGCCAAGCACCCGGCGGTAATATTTCGTGCCAACGCGATAGTTGTGGGTGCCGCCGACGCCTGCTACCGCTCCTTGTCCGACGGCAAGGCGGTAGGGTTCGAGCTCGGCAAGGCGCGGCCGAAAGCTCGGGTCGACGTATTTGTCCAATACCTCTGCCGCCGGGTTGACGTGCGTATCGGCATCGTACACGCGGAAGCCGTTCTTCATGTTGCCTCTCCTTCTCTCGGCGCTCAGCCTCCGCGCATCATAGGAAAACTCGCGACCCCTGTAAAAGCCGGAAAACAGGGCAAATTTTTGATTCTGCCCTGAGAATTGCCCGGGTCATCCTCGATAAAGCATTCCCTATCAGTCGCTTAAGCATCAGATAACGGTTCGCACGAACAGGGGTCCCGACCGCGTCCTGCAGGGGGCGGAATTGGCCTATCAGGGGGCGAACAGGGTGGAGCGGCTTTGTGGCCATATGATTGCTGTATTGACAAATTGTGGAATAGCTTATATATAGCCGGAAACTCCGCAGAGGGCAAGATGTCTGAGAGCCAACGCGAACCCGCGGCCAACTACCGCAAGCCGCCCGAGCACACGCGTTTTAAGAAGGGCCAGTCCGGCAATCCGCGCGGACGGCCGGCGAAAAACTTGCCGGCATTGCTCGCCGCCGCACTCAACGAGAAGGTGACGGTTACCGAGAACGGCAAACGCCGGCAGGTCACCAAGCGCGAGGCGGTGATCGCTCAGCTGGTCAACAAATCGGCCTCAGCCGAGCTGCGGGCCACCAAGATGCTGATCGATATGCTGCGGGATATCGAAAAAAGGGCCGACCCGGCGCCGGCGGAGAAAAACCCGTTCGGCCCGACCGACAAAGAGGTGGTCCAACAGCTGATCGCGAGGCTGCGCCGC
>DASQCY010000030.1:0-5235 GCA_035634495.1 Allostellaceae bacterium | reverse complement strand
GCCTGCGAAAGTATGCCCGTCCTGGTCGTTTCCGGCAACGAGCTCAATCGTATGATCTTGATCGATCAGCTGTCGGCCCGGGCGGTCCGCAGCGGCCAAGCGCAAACCGGCTCGGAAGCGCTGGAAGCGCTTCGCGCCGCGACCTTTCGCGGGGACCCGTACCGGCGGGCCATTATCGACAATTCGCTGCCCGACATGAGTGGGGTCGAGCTAGCGCACGCAATCAAGTCGATCTCCGCGCACGCAGACTTGCAGCTGGTGTTGTTGACCCCTTCTGCTCAGGACGTCGGCGAATCTGGGGACGGCGTGGTCAGGTGCCTGCCAAAGCCTATCCGGCAGTCCGCATTGTGGCATTGTTTCACCTCTGGCTATGCCGAGGTTCCCACGACGACGCCGAACGCCACCGATACTCCGATCTCAAAAAGCCAGGGCATCAAAGGAGCGCGCGTGCTGTTGGTGGAGGACGAGCCGGTCAATGTCGAGGTGTGTGTCGCCATGCTGGAGAGCATGGGCTGCACAGTCGAGACTGCCATTAACGGTTTATGCGCGCTCGACCGGCACGCCTGCGGCGAGTTCGGGCTGATCCTTATGGATTGCCAGATGCCCGAGATGGATGGGTATCAGGCGACTGCAGAAATTCGACGGCGCGAAGCCCTCTCGAACCGTCGAACCCCAATCGTCGCCGTGACGGGGATAGGTGCGCGAGAGCGGTGCCTGGCAGCAGGGATGGACGACTACCTTGCGAAGCCATACACCCTGGATCAGATAAGGGCGATGTTGACAACATGGCTCAGCCCATCTGTCCCCCCTGTCAAGCGAGACCATTTGGCACTGGTGCCCGCATCGCCCCCGCTTAACGAACCCCTCGACTACAAGGTACTAGACTCGCTCCGGCAGCTCCAGAGGGAGGGGCGTCCGGACATTGTGCAGCAAGTGATAAATTTGTTTTTCAATGATGCGGAAGATCTCCTTAGGGACTTGACCGAAGGCGCTGAGAATAAGGACACTGAGCTGCTTCACCAGGCCAGCCACGCGCTGAAGTCGGTCAGTGCAAATGTGGGTGCGATCATACTATCGTCGCGTTGCGGGGAGCTCGAAGTGATGGCACAAGCGGGTACGGTGGCCGGCGCTGGGGGAATGGTCAGCGCGATCATCGAAGCCTACCGAGCGGTGGAGATCCTGCTGTCGGCCCGTCTCCCCAAAGTGGCCTGATCGCCGATGGGTCGCCCCGCGGACATCCGCTGATTTGGTGGTCGATTCTGTTCAGACCGCGAGCGCTGTCTATCGGCTGATCTGCAAACCCGACCGCGACAGGTGACTTGTCCTCAAGGCCAACGCTGACCAGCACGAGATCGCGTTAAAACGAGGCTCGAATGAACGCTTATTTCAAAGTCATTTCGCTCGTCGAGCGCCTTCACCGTCAGTTTCTAGAACTGGTAAAGCTCGAGCTCGAGGGGCTCGGGATACACGACATCAACAATGTCCAGGGAATGATGCTATTTAGCATTGGTGATGCCGAAATGACCGTCGGCGAACTGACATTGAGGGGCTGCTATCTCGGTTCGAACGTCTCTTACAATGTCAAGAAGATGGTCGAGAACGGCTATCTCATGCAGGAGCGCTCGCTGCACGACCGCCGCTCTATCCACGTTCATCTCACCGAAAAGGGGTGCGAGCTGCGGGACAGCCTGACAGCGATGCATCAGCGTCATCTCGAGATGCTGTCGCAGGCTGAACTCACTGCGGACGATCTTCAGTCTGTCAGCGTCACGCTGCGTCGGCTCGAGCAGTTCTGGATCCGCGTTGCCGGCCCGTAAGCCGAACCTCTGTTGCGCCGGGGGCTCGCCAAGGTGAGCCGGGAACCGGGATCGGTCGCACAACTTCTGGCCGCAGCGGCCTTATGCGATGCGAACGCGAGAACATCGCCCCGACGGATGTTCTCGGACGGCAGTAATCTATTCCTCGGCCGCAGCATCCCCGGGAGCGGCCATCATCGCTTCGGCGACGAGACCAGCATTGGCGCGGATAGCGTGCTCGATCGCTTCACCGACTTCGCTATGGTCTTTCAAATAGGCCTTGGCGTTCTCGCGGCCCTGACCGATTCGCTGACCCTCGTGGGAGAACCATGAGCCGGATTTCTCGACGACACCCGCCTGGACGCCAAGGTCGATCAACTCGCCGCGCTTCGACACGCCCTCGCCGTACATGATATCGAAATCGACCACCTTGAATGGCGGCGCCATCTTGTTCTTGACAACCTTGACGCGTGTCTGGTTGCCGATGACCTGGTCACGCTCCTTGATCGCGCCGATGCGCCTAATGTCGAGGCGAACCGAAGCGTAGAACTTCAACGCGTTGCCGCCGGTGGTGGTCTCGGGATTGCCAAACATCACGCCGATCTTGAGGCGGATCTGATTGATAAAAATTACCATTGTGCGAGAGCGGGCGATCGATCCCGTCAATTTGCGCAATGCCTGGCTCATCAGCCTGGCATGTAGACCGACATGACTGTCGCCCATCTCGCCCTCGAGCTCGGCGCGGGGAACGAGGGCCGCCACCGAATCGATGACCAGGACATCTATCGCGCCGGAGCGGACGAGAGTGTCAGCGATCTCAAGGGCCTGCTCGCCGGCGTCGGGCTGCGAAATCAACAGTTCGTCGACATTGACCCCGAGCTTGCGAGCGTAGCCCGGGTCGAGGGCATGCTCCGCATCGATGAAGGCGCAGGTCCCACCGCCGCGCTGGCCCTCGGCAATCACGTGCAACGCGAGGGTGGTCTTACCGGAGCTCTCCGGTCCGTAGATCTCAATGACGCGGCCGCGTGGCAATCCGCCGATACCGAGCGCGATATCGAGGCCGAGCGAGCCGGTCGAAATAACCTCGGTCTCCGCCGCGGCCTCGTGCGACCCGAGTTTCATAATCGAACCCTTGCCAAAGGCGCGTTCGATTTGGCCGAGCGCCGCGTCCAAAGCCCGTTGCTTGTCCATCGCTTCCTTGTCCAAAAGGCGCAACGCTGTCTGCATCATCCTTCCTCCCTTATTCCACAGCTGGTGAGGCCGTGCAACGGACCTGGGGACGGTAACGTACACGATTTGTTCAGGGATGCAATTGAGGAATGGACCAGACAAAAATAAAGTTCCGCAGCCCCGCTGCGCACGTGGCATACTTGGCAGTTTGCGCCTCGAGCCCGACCGCCGATTGTCCGCCCGGGAGTCGCCGAACGAATTATCTCTCCGAGGCGTCAGCGCCGCGTCATCGCGAACGACAAGGCCTTGCCCTCATCGGCGGCTCAAGACCGGGCCTGGTTTGCCGCGCGCTAAATTTCACCAGGAACATGGAGCCCCTCACACGGAGCCACCGCCGATCACGTCCTTCACCTTGGTGGCGAGCTGCTTCAGGCTGAAGGGTTTCGACAAGAAATCAATATCGCTATCGCTATCGAGCCGTTGTCGGAATGCGTCTTCGGCATAACCCGATATGAAGATCACCTTTATATCGGAACGTATCTCCCGCACCTCCCGCACGAGCCCGGGCCCGTCCAGACGCGGCATCACTACATCGGTGATCAAGAGATCGATCTTCTCCGCGGCATTGCGGATCACCTCAAGCGCTGCTTCGCCACTCTCGGCCTCGATCACTTTATAACCCTTATTACGCAGTGCGCGGGCACCAAATTTCCTGACAGGATCCTCGTCCTCGACCAGCAGCACCGTACCACACCCGGTCAAATCCTTACCCGCCGGAGCCTCGTTGGTGTCGAGACGAGCGCTCATTGACGCTTCCGTCGCCTGGTAGCGCGGCAGATAGATCTCAAACAACGCTCCTCGGCCGGGATAGCTGTCGACAAAGACGAAGCCGCCGGTCTGTTTGACGATGCCATAAACCGTTGACAGACCGAGCCCGGTTCCGGAGCCCAATTCCTTAGTCGAAAAAAATGGGTCGAAAATGCGCGCCAGATTGTCGCCGGGGATCCCGACCCCGGTGTCCGCCACCTCGATCAGCACATAGTCCCCCGCCGGCATCAACTCGTGTCCGCGCCGGTGGGCCTGTGCGGAACGAACATTCGCAGTGCGGATGGTCAACGTTCCACCGCCGGGCATCGCGTCCCGAGCATTGACTGCGAGGTTGATGATGACCTGCTCGAGCTGACCTTGGTCAACCTTGATGGGGCCAAGGTCCCGCCCATGCACGACTTTCAGCTCGATATTCTCACCGATCAAACGCCGTAGCAGGTGGGATAAATCGACGAGAACATCGGTGATATCGAGAACCCGCGGCTGCAACGTCTGCTGCCGCGAGAAAGCCAGCAGCTGCCGCACCAAATTGGCGGCGCGGTTGGCGCTCTGCTGTATCTGGATGATGTCGGCAAAGGACGGGTCACCAGGTTGAAAGCGCAGCAACAAGAGGTCGCAGAACCCGATCATCGCGGTCAGCAGATTATTGAAGTCATGCGCGACCCCGCCCGCGAGCTGCCCAACGGCCTGCATCTTTTGCGACTGGACAAATTGGATCTCGAGATTTTTCTGCTCGGTGACGTCGATAAAATGAACGTTGAACCCGCCCCCCAGGTCAAGGCCGGTGATCGATGTGTCTCCCTCGACATCGTCGATCCGGCTAAGGAACAGAACAATTGTCTTTTCGCGTGGGCTTGCGATTCGGATCTCGATCGGATCGCGTTCTGTCCGCCCGTCGGCCGCAGCCGCAAGCTTCGCGGCGATGCCGTCGCGGTCTTCCTCGTTCAGCAAACCGATGAGCTCCCGTCCAATCAAATCCTGAGGTGCAACGCCGAACAGCTCGCCGAGCGCACGGTTCGCCTCTTCGAAACGACCAGAACGGTCGAGCAGTGCACTGCCAATCGGCGCGTTGGCGAAAAAACGCTGAAAGCGGCGCGCCAATCTGAGCGCAGCCTTCCACTCGCGCTCGGGTGTCAAGTCGCATACCACAGAGCGTGTGCGCAATTCGGCGCCCGATCCGAGAATGCTCTGGCCGATCCAAGCGGGGACGATGCGGCCTCGGCGGGTTTTGAGCAGCACTTCTCCGCGTTGCGTCCCATCGCCCCGACCACCGAAGGGATCGGAGGGCTGCGTCTCCCCGGCCGGCAACGAGGCTATGAAATCGTGCAGGACTGCTCCGCTCGCGAGGAGTTTTGAGGGGGTGCTTCCAAGCCACTGTGCCAGCGTCTTGTTGACAAAACGGAGACGACCATTGCCATCGACCGAGTAGAAGCCGATCGGC
>DASQCY010000029.1:0-10092 GCA_035634495.1 Allostellaceae bacterium | reverse complement strand
CGGCATCGCCGCGGTGCTCGGAGGGTCGCCTCAGGCGGGCGGGTCGCGCTCGAGCGCTTCGGCAATTCGCTTCGGGTCGACGCGAACCTCGATACCGGCACGCTCTTGCTGCAGCACCATCGGAGAGCGCGAGTCGCGATCCCCCCAGCCGCGGTTCAGCGCCTCGCTGAGTTCGGCCAGTGCTAGATTGGCGATGCGCATCGGCACGTTGAAGTCACGCCCGAGCTGGGTGGCGAGCGTCATATCCTTGTGCGCCAGACGCAGCGCGAAGGCGGCGGGCTCGTATTTGCCGGGGAGGAACTGGTCGATCAGTCCGTCAAAGGTACGCCGGCGGCCCCCGGCACCGTCGCGCACCGCCTCCCACAGCGCCAAGGGCTCGACCCCGGCCTTGATACCCACCGAGAACATCTCGGCGAGTGCGGTCTGGATGCAGTAACCAGCGCCGTTGTGGACGAGCTTGGCGACCGAGCCGGCGCCGATCGGCCCGACATAGCGCGCCTTGTCGCCCATCGCGTCGAGCACGCTCTTGTACCGGTTGAAGATCTGCTCGTCGCCGCCGACCCACAAGGCGAGCTTGCCGGTCCGCGCCCCGCGCGGTCCGCCGCTGACAGGAGAATCGAGCATGTAAACATCCCGCTCGGCGAAGGCGGCGTTGATCTTGCGCACCGTCGTCGGCGAGTTGGTCGACAAGTCGAAATAAGCCTTGCCGCGGCTCATCCCGGAGAGCAGGCCGTTCTCGCCCAGCGCCACCGCTTCGACTTCGGGCGGCCCGGGGAGCGAAGTGAAGACGACCTCGGAGGCCTCGGCGACGGCGCGTGGCGTGTCCACCCATGTTGCCCCGCCGGCGAGGCAGGGCTCGGCCGCGGCGCGACGCAGGTCGTGGACGACCAGCTGATGGCCGGCTTTCTGTAGGTTCGCGGCCATTCCGGAACCCATCATGCCCAACCCGATGAACCCGATCTTCATCTCGCCCTCCCGCAACTCTTTTCCCGGCGCCGAGGCTACCTCTTGTCGAACACGTCCTTGGCCACCTGCGCCGCGGTCATCGCCGCCGGCCAGCCGGCGTAAAAGGCGAGATGCGTGATGACCTCGCTGAGCTCCTTCTTGCTCAGGCCGTTATCCAGCGCCCGCCCCAGATGGCCGACGAGCTGCCGTTCGCGGCCGAGCGCGATCAGTGTCGCGCATGTGATCAGGCTGCGATCACGCTTGGAGAGACCGGGACGTTCCCAAACCTCACCGAACAGAACCCGCTCGCTGAGATCGATCAAGCCTGGAACGATGTCGCGGACCTGCTCGCGAGCGGCCGATGGTTGCGATTGAGCCATGGTTTCCTCCTTATTCGATCCAGCGGTTGGATCCGCTGCGACCGTAGCACGCAGCTGCCGCGAAGGGCGAGCGGGAATGAACCCGCCCCCGGCTCTCTTAGGCTGCGGAGGGGCTCAACGAGTTCCGACCCGCAGAGCTCTGCTCTGCCGAGGTGATCTGAGCCTGCGCCTGTCGAGCCGGTGCTGCGGCCCTGCGGGAACGCCAGACGAAGACCGACGACATCGCGTAATTCCACACCGCCCCGATGGCAGCACCGCCCAGGCCGGCCAGCCACCATGAGTGATTGGCATCGAAGAGATGAGAGGCGATCCCGACATTGGCGGCAGCGCCAAGACCGCAGACGGCGTAGAACGACAACAGGCCGGTTACCAAGCCCCGCCCATGAAGCCGCCGATCCCGATAAGTGAAGAGGTTGTTCAATAAGAAATTCCCGGTCATTGCGACGATCGTCGCGATCGCTTGTCCCGCCGCGAACCGGATCCCCAAGGGGTAAACGGCCAGCCAGAGGGTGGCCAAATGCGTCAAGACGCCAAAGCCGCCGATCATCGCAAACAACAAGAAACGGACCGGGATTATGGGCCCGGCGAGCTTGTCGAGGAGCAAAGTCAGATATTCCCACGCAACCAACGTGTCGAGCTTGCTCTCCCCATGGATGCGGCGCCGGAAGTGGAACGGCAGCTCGGCGAATGCGAGTGACCGCGGCGACGAGGCAAAAATGTCGAGCAGGATCTTGAAGCCTTGTCCCGACAAATCTCTCATCGTCGCGGTAAACGTGCCGCGTGCGATCAGGAAGAAGCCGCTGAGCGGGTCCGTCAGCTCGGCCTTGATGACGAAACGAGCTAGCCGACTTGCCAGGCCGCTGATCATTACCCGGGACTTTTGCCAATCGCCGACGCTACCGCTCGCCCCGTAACGGGTGGCGATCACAACATCGAGCTGCCGCTCCTTGATCATCGCCAGCATTTTCGGCAACAACGCCTCGTCGTGTTGCATATCGGCATCCATCACCGAGATGAATGGGGCGGAGCTGGCGAGGATGCCTTCGATGCACGCGGAGGACAGGCCGCGGCGCCCGAGCCGTTGGACGCAGCGGATGTTGCTCTGCCGCTGCCCAATCTCGCGCACCAGATCGGCGGTGCCGTCGGGCGAATCGTCATCGACGAAAACCGCTTCCCATCGGATTCCGGCCAGCACCGTGTTGAGCCGGTCGACGAGCGCGGCGACGTTTTCTCGCTCGTTCAAGGTCGGGATGACCACAGCGAGTTCAATCGACGGGGAAAAGGGGTTTGAAGCGATTATTTCCTCACGTCCGTAATGTGCGACGTCGTTCATTCCCAACCCTCTCCCTTGCGCGGACGGCACAGAAAGGATGACCGGCAAAAGCTTTACGAACCTTTACCGACAGGGCGTGCGGACCCACCTCCGGATAGAGCCGCAAGCGGTAGCGCTCGCAAGCTGAAGCTGCACCGATCACTCGCGGCGTCGAGAAGCTGGACGTCTCGTCCGCTATCGCCAATCAGCCCGGATCGCCAAGAATGGATTTGAGCCAACTCCAGTATTTCCCGCTCGCCCTTCCCCACTTTTCTCTATTGATCGTGATCTTCCTCGTATTGGTCGCGTGGATCGAGGTGCGGGCTCTGCGGTTGGCCTATATGCACATCGGGCTCGGTCCGCACGCCGCGGTTCTCTTGCTGCTGGCCTCACTGGGCGGCAGCTATCTCAATATCCCGGTCGCTCGGTTGGCCGCGCATCACATCATTTCCGGTCAGGAGGTCGCGTTTTTCGGCATGCATTATGTAATCCCGGTGGTGGTCAAGTGGCCCGGGACGATCATCGCGGTCAACGTTGGCGGTGCGGTGATCCCGACTTTGCTGTCGTTCTATCTGTACGTCAGAAATCAATTGTGGATTCGCGGTCTTCTCGCCATCGCCTGTGTCGCTGCGATATGCCACTGGCTCGCTCAGCCCGTCCCCGGCGTGGGGATCGCTCTTCCGGTATTCGTGCCGCCGATAACGACAGCAGTCGTCGCACTGCTGCTGTCACGGCGATACGCGGCACCGTTGGCTTACATCGGCGGCAGCATGGGCACCTTGATCGGCGCGGACCTTCTCAATCTCGGCAAGGTACAAGGGCTAGGCGCGCCGGTCGCCTCGATCGGCGGCGCCGGAACGTTCGACGGGATCTTTCTTACCGGCATCTTAGCGGTGCTGCTCGCCAGCATCTTTAGCCCGCCGGTCCGCTCCAGGGTGCGAGCAATGCAGGTCCGGCCCTGACGATTCACCCCTCGTTCCCGTTGCCGGAGCAGAGCGCGAGCCACGTTTCGTCGCGTGTTGATGGCCGCCGGCCGAGCCGTGCGCGCAGCAATGGTGCGGCCTTGGCCGATTGCCCGGAACGCATATAAGCGACGATCAGCGAGTCCTCGAAAATCTCGCGTTGTGCATGACTACCGCCGATCCGGACCAGGTCGGCTAGCGCAGATACGAGGATTTGTGCAGCCTCTGCATTGTCACCGCGGCCAAGCGCTCCCACACCCCCGCACAAAGCGGCCGCGACTTCGCCTGGCGGTAGGCGGCCGTCACGGGCTAGGCTCCGCAACCCGGCGATGCGAGACTGCAAACCGTGTTCGTCGCCGGTCGCGGCTTCGGCAAGAGCGGCGTGGAGATCGGCGAAGGCGAGACCGGCGCGCGGGAAATGGCGCCGCGCATGTGCGGCCACCTCGGCCCATTCGTCCTCGAGCGACGGGGCAGCACCATAGAACCGCCAGCGCCACAGAAACGATGCCGAGTCCGCAAGGACCAGCATTGGCGCTGCTTGTGCCGCCGACGGCCTGATATCGTCGAGGTAGATCGCGCGGGAGCGCTCGACATTACCGCGGGCGAGCTCGAATAATGCCAGGTGCCACGAGAGGTGGCAGTGCAGGTGACCCACTCGGTCGTAGCCGGTCAGCCAGTTTTCGATAAAACCGGCGCCGCCGGCCGTGTCGCCCGCTTCGAAAAAACCATGCACGCGCTGATGCGCCGCATGGGCATTGCGCCGATTGCCGGCGAGCGAACGCTCGACCAACCGGGTCCCCTTCGCAACCTCACCGGTTTCGATGTAGGCCCAGCCGAGATAACCAAGAAACCACCAGTCGTCGCCCCAGCGCGGTGCCAACGCCTCGAGCAATGCCAGCTGCTCCTCGTGATGATCGCGCCGGCCGCTGAACCCCAGCAGCCCGAAGACCCCGAGCGCCAGCGACAGCGGGAGCGCGTCCCGCGGATATTCCGAGGCGTGGGCGCGGACCATCGCCAATGCGTCACTGGCAGCGCCGTTGATCGACAGTGCGATCGCCTCGATGTGCCGACGCTCGCGCGCCGTGACGCGGTTCGCGAGCGACTGAGCGCGTGCCGCCGCCTCCTTAGCATCCGGCACCTTCGCGCGAAGCTGCAGTAGCCGGGCGCGCGCGATGTGTGCCAGCGCGAAATCGGGATCGGCAGCGAGCGCGCGGTCCAGCCGCGCCTCGGCGCCTGGCCAGGCCGACAGCAGCAGATCGACCGCGGCCACATAGTCCTCGACGGCGGTAGAGCTGGCGCAGGTGACCGGCAGATCAAAATGGTCCCTCAGCAGCATGGCCTTCCCGGTAACGCTCATTATCATGGCGGATTACCTCGAATCGAAATCCTCCGGGGAAAAGGATGAGCAAAGGCGGAGAGGCCACCGACAGTGGACGAGCCCGCGCCGCGATGGGCAGCGCCAATCGGCTGAAGCTGGGTTTGTTCGGCGCCAACTGTTCCTCCGGTCGGGCGGTCACGATGGTGCCGGAGCGGTGGTCCGGCAGCTGGCCGGATTGCGTGCGGCTCGCGCAGATGGCCGACCGGGCGGGCATCGAATTCATGCTGCCGATTGGCCGCTGGAAGGGGTATGGCGGCGAGACCGACTATCAGGGCGCGACGTTGGAGACGGTGACATGGGCCTGCGGGCTGCTCGCCAAGACGGAGCGGCTGACCGTGTTCGGAACCGTGCACGCTCCGCTTTTCCCGCCGTTGATCGCCGCCAAGCAGTTCGTCACCGCCGACCAGATCGGCGAGGGCCGCTTTGGTTTGAACCTCGTCTGTGGTTGGAACGAAGGCGAATTCGAGATGTTCGGCGCGACGTTGCGCGACCACGAGGAACGCTATGCCTATGGCCAGGAATGGCTCGACATCGTCAAGCTCGCCTGGTCGCCGAAGGAGGATTTCGACTTTGCGGGCCGCTACTTCAGTCTCAAGGGTGTGCGAGCCAAACCCAAACCCTATGACGGCACGCGTCCGCTGATCATGAACGCCGGCGCGTCGCGAACCGGTCAGGCGTTCGCAATCCGCAATTGCGACGCGTTGTTTTCAACGATCTCGCACGGCGTATCGTTAGAAGAAACGACCCAGCACGTGGAGAATGTGAACGCCGCGGCGCGCCGATACGGGCGCGAGATTGACGTCTATACTGTGGGTGTCGTGACCTGCCGGCGCACGGCGCGCGAGGCGGTGGACTATCATCGCCACTGCATTGTCGAGCACGCCGACTGGGGGGCGGTCGACAATATCCTGGCGATGCGCAACATCACCCCGCAAACCCACGCGCCGGAGGCGCTTCAACGCATGCGCGAGCACCAGGCCAACGGGATGGGGGGGCTGCCGCTCGTCGGCGACCCGGACACTGTCGCCCAAGGGCTGGCGCAGCTGGCGGCGGCCGGGCTCGCCGGGATCGCGGTGTCATTCGTCAACTACCTCGACGAGCTGCCGTATTTCTGCGCTGAGGTGTTGCCGCGTCTGGCGCGGTCGGGGTTGCGCGAAGAGCCCGGGGCGATC
This sequence comes from Allostellaceae bacterium, assembly GCA_035634495.1. Classification (GTDB taxonomy): domain Bacteria; phylum Pseudomonadota; class Alphaproteobacteria; order ATCC43930; family CGMCC-115725; genus AP-15. The sequence continues at coordinate 3,943 of DASQCY010000029.1, read as the reverse complement.
TGAATTTGGTGGTGACTACCAGGCCGCGTCGAGCAGCGTCCGGATGATCACCGGGCCGTTGATCTTGCGCGGGTTGGTGTGGACCCAGCGATCGTGCATCGACCCTTCGGCGATCAGGTCGAGCTGCTCCGGCTTGACGCCGACGTCGCGCAATCGGGTCGGTAATCCGAGACCCGAGATCAGCTCGGCGATGACCTCGGCCGCCGGTTCGTCGGGCCGGCCGAGCGCCTCGCTGACCCGCGCCTGTTTGCCGGCGTTCACCGGGTGATTGAAGCGCAGCACGCGAGGCAACATCACGCATGAGGTGTAGCCGTGCGGGACGCCTGCGGTGCCGCCCAGCACATGGCCGATCCCGTGGCTTGCTCCCTTGCTGACCCCGGTTTGTGAGCCGACCATCGACATCCAGGCACCGATTTGACAGTCGAGCCGCGCTTCGAGGTTCGTCGGGTCGGCCTTGACCGCCCGCAGGCCGCTCCCGAGCAGACGCAACGCGTGAAAGGAGGCGCCTTCGGCGATCGGCTGGCCGTTGATCGAGCAGATATCCTCGACGGCATGATCGACAGCTCGGATCCCGGTTGACAGAAACAACCATTCGGGCGTGTGCACGCTGACATCCGGATCGAGGATGACGGTGCGCGGCATCATCATCGGATGGCTGAAGCTCTCCTTGACGTGCCGTGCCGTGTCGGTGCAGCCGGCCGATGCCGTGTATTCGCCGGCCGACAAGGTCGTGGGGATCGCGATCGAACGAATCCCAGGCGCCTTGACCTCGGGTCGTCGCGTTGTGCCATCAGCGGCGATCTGGGCGCGATAGCTGTCGAGCTGTGACGGGTCGGTAACCCCGTTGCCGAGACAGAGGCCGACCATCTTTGCCGCGTCGGTAACCGATCCGCCGCCGAGAGTGACGATCAGGTCTGTGCCCGCTTCGCGCGCCGCATTCGCCGCGGCGACGACATCGGTCCGGGGCGTATGGGCGCCGATCTTGGCACAGACGCCGGCGAGGCGGTTGCCAAGCATCTGGCGTAGCCGGTCGACCGTGTTGGTCTCACGGGCGAGCGTGCCGCTGGCGAGGATGAACACAGCCCGCGCCTCGACGCGGTCGACCTCCTGGGCCATCGCCTCGGCAAAGGGCTTTCCGAAGACGACGCTCTCCATTGCCGGAAACCGATAGACGCCACTCAGCATGATCCTTTTCCTCTATTTCTCTCCACCGGCGATCCATGGCGGCGGCCTTAGCGGTGCGGTCAGGGAGGAAGAGAGCATTGATTGAAATCGATTTTTAAGCCCTCTCGAGGAGTTCGATAAGATCGCGTTGCGGGGTCAGCATGAACACGATGCGACGTCCACCAAATGCGGCAGCCGGAACGGGTTTGCCTAAGGGCATGCACCGCATCCGCCGGCAACGCGCGAGTGCTCGATTCAGATCCTCAACCTCATAACACAGATGATATACGCCGCCCCGGCTGCTGCCGATGACGGAATCGACCGGGCTGTTCTCACCAAGGGGCTCCACCAGCTCCATCAACGTGTCGCCCTGCATGCGGGCGAAGCAGACCGTTACCCGCTGGATCGGATCGGAGATTTTGTCGCTGATCGCGAGCGGCGCGAAAACCGGGCGGAAGAAATCCTCGACGAAACGGTCGATATTGGCGGTGGCGTAACCCACGTGGTGAAAGCGCATGGTCCCGCCTCCCGATTACTCGATCATGGTTCTTCGTAAAGTGTGACACCCCGCTTGGCCGCATTCTTCAGCGCCTCGGTTACGTCGCGGGCTCTGGTCGCGAACATGTGCACGCTATGGAACCGCCATTCCCGCAACTCGTCCCGCCCCATAATCTCGCGCAGCTTCCACATGTTGCGCTTCCAAGTGAAGCCCCGGCGCCGCAAGGTGAACGGGATCTCCTCCTTCCCGTCGATCAGTGTCACCGGGAGGTGGTTGCCCACCGACATTGGCACTGGGAAGTCTTTGCCCATCAGGTCTTCGACATGATGGATATGGGTCAGCACCTCGAAGGGTTTGCCGATACCGAGGATGAGGGTGTCATGCGCGGTCATGAGATCAAACGGTGAACCGCGACCGCAGTCGCTCTCGGCCGTCTCGTGGCCGGTGGTCAGCGCCTCCGCCAGCGGTCCGAGCGCGCAGACGCGATAGACCGGGTGGCGGCTCTGCCGGACACCCCTGGTGCGCCGAAATATCTCGGTCGCCAGCCCCATCTGTGAGGGTGTGCGACGGAGATCGAAGCGCGGGTTCTTTTCGAACGTCGCAGACATTCGGCCCAACTCCAAATCGCCGAAATAAAAGGCGGGCATTGCCAGCGTCCGTACCGCACCGCAGAATTCTATCAGCATCTGAACGAATTGGAGCGGATTGTCATCGTACATCGGCTTCATGTGATTGATGGAGCTGTGCACCATCAGAATCTCGAAGTCGCGCCCCACGCGCTGATCGAGATGCTCCTTCAGCGCCGCAGAGTCAAAGCCACCATAAACCGTGCGCAACACTGGGCGCATCTTGGTCCGCATCGCGAAATACTGCTCGCGCAGAGCGGCAAACTGGTCGCGCGGCAGGTAGCGCAGCGCGAGGCTGGTGGCAGCGTCGAACGGACTCATCGCCGCACCAAGACTATGCCTTGCCCTCCCTTCCTAGATATTCGAGGATCGCCGGAACAGAGGTAAGTCGGGGAAAATCTTCGACCTCTAGAAACAGGTCAAAGGTCTGCTCCAAGCTCATCATCAAGTTTACGTGCGCTAACGAATCCCAGGCTGCCAAGTCTCTGTCCGACGTTTCTCTGGTGATCTTCTCAGGCGCCACCTTGAGGGTGGTCGCAATCACATTCCGGGTTTTTTCGAACAAATCCATTAATCACTCTCTTGTGTCGGATATGAGGCCGCGATGACCGCAATATGGTCAAACCATCTCAACGACCCTAACGCTTGACGACTTTGCCTCCAGCTCGATCGTCATCGGATACGCCTCGTCCGGGAACGGCGGGGTGGTGATGAGATCGCGGCGAAATCGACCATTGGGGCCGGCAGCAAAGCCGTGATCCGGCAGGAAGTTCGTCACGAGCCCGTTTTTCGGCGTCGGCAGGTAGTCAGCCAGCACCTCGCGCACGCCTGCCGCCGCCAGCTGCTTCAGCAGCACGTTGATAAAGGCGCTCTCGGCCCTGCGTCCGATAACCCGGCACGACATCAGGAAGGTATCGAGCTCGGCGATGGCCGGCTCCGACAGGTCGAACAGCGCCAATCCGACAATGCCGCTGCTGCCGAACACATCCTTTAACGAAAAGTAACCGACTATCCAGTCCGATGCCTCGATGAAGTGGCGCATCTGTAGTTCGTCGTACCGCCGGGTGGTGAGATTGAACTGGTTGGTCTTCTGGGTCAGCTGCGACAGCCGCTTGAGCGGGGCGGGATCATCGATCCCCACTGTCATCACCATCTCGAGCGAGGCGAGATACCCCTCTAGACCGCCGCTGCGCTCAGCGCTTTGGCGCAGCTGCCGCCGGGTGCGCTCCTGCGCATACATTTCAGTCTTCTTGAGATCCTCGGCGGTGAGCGACGTTACCTCCAGCCGCGAGACCTGGTCTAGGCAAGACGGCACATCGACCGCCCGCGAAGGGGTCTGGATGACCTCGACTTCCGGCAGCTCCCGACGAACCAGGGCACATTCGTAGTCGCTGTCGTCGACGAAGATGAACGAGTCGAGACCGAGGTTCAGCTCCTCGGCGAGGGCGACCAGGTTGTCGGTTTTCGGCTCCCAGTTGACGCGAATTGCCGCGAAATGCTCCGGTTTCAGAACTTGGTGCGGGTGTTGATTCAGTACCTGATCGACATCGCCGGGGTTGTTTTTGCTGCAGAGCGTCAGGATGAACCCGCGCTGCTGAAAATCGAGGAGCCGGCGCTGGAAGGCCATGTAAGCATTGCCAGGATACTCATGGCC
>DASQCY010000028.1:0-8561 GCA_035634495.1 Allostellaceae bacterium | reverse complement strand
GGCAGCAAGAAAAGTTCCGGTAGGAAATCGCGCCACCGCACGATCGCCTCGGTCATGGATCGTGGACGGGTCCTCGGCAGGTAATAGTCGATCGCGTAGCTGCCGACCAGCAGGGTCAATTCGATCGTGGAGAAACAGGCGCGCAACCGCTCGTGCCAGCGCGGCGCGCATTCGGGACGGGGCGGCAGGTCGCCGCCCTTCGTGTCGCGGCCAGGATAGCAGAAGGCCATCCCGAGGATCGCCACACGCGCCTCGTCGTAGAAGGTCTCGCGATCGAGAGCGAGCCATGCGCGCAACCGGTCACCGCTGGGGTCGTTGAACGACAGCCGGGTGTCGTGCACTCGTCTGCCCGGCGCTTGACTGATGATCAAGAGCCGCGCCGAGGGCCGGCCGCGTACGATCGGGCGAGGACCGAGCGGCAGATGCGGCGCGCAGATCGTGCAGGCGCCGATCTCGGCGACGAGCCGGCTGAAAGCTGGGTCGGTGATCAGTCCACTCGAGTATTGCGGCGCGGCCAGTTTCCTTGAGAACAGGGAGAAAAATTGAATCGGGCGAGCATTACGGTCCGGTTCACTGTAAATAACCTAACCCCTTAGCAACTTACGATCCGACAGCGATGAAAAAGGGGGTGAATTTTCGGCGTCTAGCAGGGAGAAAAAAACGGCTCTGAGGGAGGGAGCACGGAGAGGCAAATACCCGAAACCGCGGACAGGGTTGCCCACAAGGACCCGTAGCGTCGGCCCATTGCCGATCAGACCACACATGATATGCCTCGATTTCGGCCCTAAGATGGCGTCGCGTGCAATCGTCGGGGGGCGCCGGGGGCCGCAACGATCCCGATCCCCGCCAACGTTGTGCGGAATGCGACCACGCTGGGCCGGGTTCGCGGAACCTACTTCCCCACAAACCCGGTGGCCAGAGCCCCCGCAGGGCGTGTGCAAGGTGGGGTGCACGCAAAAGCGCGGATCGCCGCGCTGTAACCGCCGGCATTGTTGATGAGCACAGAGGCGTCGGAGGTCCACAGCCCCGTTGTGCTGGTGATCAGGAAGCTAACCAAGTTCGCGGCATCGGGATACCCGCTATCGAGGCTGAAGCTGACATCGCCAAATCCGTCTAGGGTCCCGAAGGAGTTAACGCCGCCGAAACTCGCCGAAAACCCACTTCCGAAGACGTCCGCTGCGGCCGCCGCGCCGAGTGCAAAGGCCCCGTTGACGCTGAGATCGGCGGCTGTGCTGTCGCTCTTCGAGAACCTCTGTCCGTTGAGGTTGGTCAAAGAGGTCAACACGATGTCGGCCCTATTGTTGGTGACCCGGCTGATGGGCACCGTGGCATATGGCCCGGTGAACCCGGTCAGGGCTGCACCGGGAGCATCGATCTGTTCGGTCATCGTCGCCCGAGCCGATGGGCCAGTAAGGGTGACGACGGCGACCACCGTCGCAGCGAAAGCGACCGAGGCCAGTGTGCGTTTCATCGAGTACGTCAAAGTGTACAAAATACTATCACAGGTTTTCGGCGCTGCAAAGGCGACAGTCGAGTTGTAAAGAATTCCGGCACGCGTTCGAACCATCGACATTCATACCGAGGTGATCCTAGCCATTCCAAAAAGTCCAGGCCCCGCCCTTAGCCTGCCTTCAACTCGTGCAGCAGCTTCTCCGCTTCTGCTCTGTCTGCAAAGGAGACGCTGGAGCCGAGCAAGGTTTCGAGTATCGCTTGAGCATCGGCTGGTCGGCCGACGCGATGGAGCGCCACCGCGAGGTGGTATTGGATGTCAGGATTGCGAGGGGCCGAGAGATTGGCCGCGCCGAGATAGGCTATCGCCTTTGCGGCGTCGCCTTGCCTCAATAGAATCCATCCGAGAGTGTCGTCGACATACGGGTCACGTGGAGAGATCGCAAACGCCCGCTGAGCCAATTCGCGAGCTTTCGCTATCTCGCCCTGTCTTTGATAAAGCCATGCGAGATTGTTCAGCACCGATGGGTCGGCCGGTCCATCTTCGACGAGCCGCGAATATTCGGCGATAGCGGCGGCGTACTGTTTTTGCTCGACGTGGAGAAACGCTAAGGCCAAGTCGGCGGCAAAGTCCTTAGGACCGGCCTCCAGCCGGGCTTTCAACACTGCCTCTGCCTTATCGGGGACGCCCATTCGCCTGTACAGACGGGAAAGTGCGACCGTCAGATCGGTGTCGGAGGGCCGTCCAGCGACCGCCTTCTCGAGCAGACCAATCGCCTCTTCGCGACGTCCGGCCTTCTCGTAGAGTTCGGCTGATACCCTGTCGTAAAGGCTGTTGTCCGGATCATTCCCGGCGAAATTGTGCGCCGCTGCGAGGCCTGCTTCCAAACCACCGATCTCCGCTTCAACGCGGACCAGGTCGCCTTTGAGAGATGCGTTCTGAGGATCCCAACGGAGAGCAGCTCGCAGCACCATTCGTGCTTCCGAAGTTTTCTTTTCAGATCGGAGCAAACCGAGATAACTCGATAAGATCGACAGAGAATTTGGTGCTATCATGTGCGCGCGCTTGTAGGTGGAAAGCGCGCCTCCCGAGTCTCCGGATTCGATCTGAACTCGGCCGAGCTTATCAATTACATCTACACTCGTCGGAAATTTCTTGACTAGCTCGGTCGCTGTCCCGATCGCGTTATGCCAATCATGCTGCAGCCCGTACATGTTAACGAGCAGGAGGCCGGGTGCCGGGTCATTCGGTGTGGCGGTGCGCGCGCGGCTGATGTAATCGATCGCCTCCGTCCATTTTTTCTCCGCGACAGCAATATCCGCGAGGCCCATAAGGGCAACGACCTCGTTCGGGGTCTGTGAGAGAACGTCCCGGTAGAGCTTCTGGGCGTCGTCCGGTCGACCCGTTATCAAGTATAGGGCCGCTAAGGCGACGGCTGCGGCGTTGTTCTTCGGATCGATCTCCAACCGAGCGGTCAGCACGGCCTCGGCTTTGGCGAGACTGCCCATCCGCGTGTACAGCCGGGAAAGCCCGAGTCTGAGATCGTCGTCCGCAGGTCGTGCCGCGACCGCCTTCTCCAGCAAGGCAGCCGCGTCTCCGACCCGGCCTGCTTTTTCATACAGCTCGGCCGATACCTCGTCGTAGAGGGTTTTGTCCGGATCGTCCTTCGCGAAGCCGCGCGCCTCGTAGAGGGCTGTGTCCAAACCATCGAGTTCGGCTTCGACCCGGATCAGGTCGCCCTTGATCGACGTGTTCCGCGGATTTCGCGTGACAGCGTCTTGCAACACGTCCCGCGCATCGCGAAAATACCCCGCTTGGCGCAACAGCCCGACATAGCGGGAAAGAAACGGGACCGAACTCGGCGCGAGCTGCTGGGCGAGCTTATAACTGGCTATCGCACCCCGGCTGTCGCCGGCTTCGAGGCAAGCCCGGCCTTGCACCTCTGCTACATTGGCATCTTGCGGGAATTGCTGGCCGATCTCGACCGCGACCGCCCTGGCGCTGTCCCAATCCGCACGCAGCTCAAAGAGGCCCACCAATTTCAGCCCGGGTGTGGGATCATATTTGGCGATGGTGCGCGCACGGTTGAGGTAGTCCATGGCCTCGGCCCACTTCTTTTCTGTGACCGCGATATCTGCCAGCCCGAGAAGGGCGGTAACGTCACTCGCTTTTCTTGAAGGGGGGTTTGACAGGTCGTCTGGCTTTTTCGACAGAAGATCGGTGAGGACCTTTTTGGCGTGGTCGGCGCGCCCCGTTGCCAGATAAAGTTGCGCCAAATCGCGAGTGGCCGGCGTAAACCTTGGATCGTGAGCCTTCGCGGTTCGAAACGCGGCTTCCGCCCCGGCATAATCCTGCTGCGCAGCGCGGGCCTCGCCCAGCAATGTCAAATAAAGCGGGTTGCCGGGATCCCGCTCGACCAGGGACGCGGCGACCTCGGCCGCCTTTTCGGCTCGTTTTGCCCGCAGTTCGCTTAGCACGAGAGTTGGTCCGGCGGCGGATGCGCCGGCCTCGCCGGCAAACAGCTGCTCTAGCTGCGCGAGGCCCTGCTCGGTTTGGCCGCTATCGATCTTCGAGATCGCGACGTTGGTTTTGATTTGCGGGTTTTCCGGATCGAGAGCCGCGGCGGCTTCGAACTGCCGGAGCGCGACCTCAGGTTTGCGGTCGGCCATATAGGCAGTGCCGAGCAGGGTCAGTGTCGTGGCATCCGCCGGCAGTTTATCGAGTGGGAGTTTGAGGTATTCGATTGCCCGACGTGCACTGTGTTGCTGCAGCGCGGCGATCGCGATAAGCCATACCGCCCGCCGATCATCGGAAACATTGTTCAGATATCCGTGCAGGGCTTCTTCGGCCTGCGCCAATTGCCCGAGCGCGAGCTTTGTCATTCCCTGGAGATAGTAGCCCGCCGGAAACAACGGGAATTTCGTACTGACATGGCCAAGTGTTTCGTCTGCTGCGGCATATTGCTGCCGCTTGATGAGTTCCGTGGCGCGGAGGTAATTGGCCATAAAATTATCGGGGGTGGCCCGCAGGATCGGGTCGAGAATCTCGTCCGCGGTTGTGAAATCGCCGCGAGTTATCGCTATGTCGGCGCGTCCCAAAAGAGCCAGCAGATTCTTAGGATCGATTTGCAGTGCCCGGTCGAACAGGTGCATGGCGCCGTCCAGATCGCCCCGGGTCCGCAGCATTTCCCCGTTGACCTGTAAGGTCTCGGCTGAGTGCGGGTCGGCGGCAACCGCTTCGTCGATCAGCTTATCGGCCTCTGCGGGGGCCTTCGCATTCAGCAGCTGGGCGAGCTGAATCTTGGGCTTCACCGCGCTCGGATCGAGGCGCACCGCGTCGCGGAGCATCGCCGCGGCCTTGTCCTGACGGCCCAGACCGGCCGCCGCGGTGCCGAGCGCGGCCCTGACCTCGCTTTCGAGAGCGGCGTCCCGATCGCCCGGCTGCATCAAATCGAGGACGTCGGCAAATTTGTATTGTCGAAGCAGGGCATCCGCGAGAATCGGCAAATAATCCCCTTCGTTGCCGTCGTGCTCGCGTGCAGCGCGCGCCTCGCTCTCTGCCGCCGCAGCATCGCCAAGCTGGAAATATACCTGGGCGAGCCGTGCGCGAATTACGGGGTCCTGTGGTGACTGGCGAAGGGCCTTTTTGAGCTCGATCGCGGCGGCATTCAGATTTCCCTTTGCGATATATTGTTCGGCATCTTTGACGAGGGCAGCGGACTCCTCGGCCTGCGCAGCAGGACAGATACTTACAAGTACGACAGCAACAAAAGTTAAACGGCGCCATAGACGATGACGAAGAGGCCCGGGCATTGCCTTTCTGTCTCCCTCAAGCAGCCGTCACGAAGCGACGCCAATTTACTGCTATTGCTTCGAACAGTAAAGTAGGCCAGAAGAGGATCAGTTTGAAATCATGTCGACGCGCTAGACGCGAGCGCCTGGAATGGGGACCGTCATCAGCAGAGAGGCTCGCCTTCCGATCACTTTCGGGAAGCGTATGAAAACCGGCCCGCGCTCTCAATACATAGCGAGCGAGTGCCGCGGGCTGCCGCTAACCGCAATAGAAAATTGTGGCAGGGGCCGATCACTGCTGTATCTGCAGCCGATCTACAGCAATGTCTCTACGTTAGGTCGAAAACTCCTCGCCTATGCTCGACTATCACTCGGGACCGGCCCTCACCGAATGTAGGGCGCAGAAACCAACAGCACCGCTGATCACGGCGAGCGACGGAACCGTGCGAGAGGTCTTTTGAGCGCATCGATGCTCGCGGGCCGATGGCCGGCGAGGCTGGAGTAGACAATGCGAGTTTGTTAGACTCGTTGTATTCCTGACCTAAAGGAGAACAAAATGTCTTGCGCCAACGACTCACTTTACCTGGCCTTTGTCGGTGCAATGGCAGCCATGTGTTCATCATCAGATGCTAAGGCGCAAAGTACAATTGTTCCGCCCAAGTGCGTCTCTGCTGTAGTGGTCCAAGCTGGTTTGGGTTACAATATGAGATTTCATAACAATTGTGAGTACACGGTAACTGTATACTGGGGACCAAGGTTTAGTAACGGTGGAGGAATTATTAAGTTTAGTGTAGACATACCCAGCGCAGGCACAACTGAAGGCGAAGCCAATGGATCCACCAGCGCCGACATGAGACATTATTCCTGTCCCGCCTCGAATTATAAGCTTACCTATCAGACAAATTTGGGTGCGCCGGTAACATCATACAATGACGGTAACGCCCTCGTGTGTTTGCGACGTAGCTATACCGAATGAGCATGTATTCACCTTATCGAAGCTGAGCGCACCCTTACATCACGGCGTCGCCGCGGCGATCGGGCGTCTTGGCGCCAGAATGGTTATGGGACCATTCGCGGTGACGGTAATTGTCGCGAATTGTATTGACCAAGAAGTGTCACTCCGCTGCTGCGAGCGCCTTTCGTGTGGTTCCTCCATATTGTCCCATTCGGAGCTGAGGACGACAAAACCCGGGTGGCGCATCTGGACTGCGACCCTTCGATCCGGTCCGATTGCTTCACCTTCGGCTAAAGGCCTGCGATATATGAATTAAGCAATGTCAGGGTAGTGATTATCGTAATTGAGCGTGCCTGCACGCACATTGGTTGGAGCGGCCGGTAGTTTTAGCGAGAAGTTAGGCGCCGGTCATGCCCCGGAGCCCTCGGCGCTGGATTAGGAAATTCAGTTGCTGCACTTCGGGGTCTGACCGATCCTCTCCAGCGCCTCTACCAGCCGCCAGCGCACCGGATGCCGAGGCAATGATTGGCTTCGTGGCAAGCCCCTGTTTATGAGGGCTGCTGTGTCCACGCGGCAGGAGCGTATGTTCGTAGGGCGAAATCGCCTGAACCCCGTGTACGGCGGCCGATATTCGGATCTTAACCGCGGCGATGCGTGGGCTCCGGTCTTCGCCCGGACCACGGCGAATTGACTCGGTGAGAACCACTCTTTACAACGGCTCTCGCATACCCCGCGTCTATCCACTCATCGGTGGAGGGGTGGCCGAGTGGCTGAAGGCGGCGGTTTGCTAAACCGTTATACGGCGATAACCCGTATCGTGGGTTCGAATCCCATCCCCTCCGCCACATCCGTTTAACGGCCAGCCGGGATTTGCTTGCCACCGGAAGTGGCCTCGCGGTCGAACATCCGGGCCGTTGCCGGCTGGTCATCAACCGCCGCGGGACGGCGCGCGTCTTTGCAAGCGCCGTCGAGCGAAAAATTAGTTATTATAATTAATAACTTAGTAATTTCGTCCACTCTGCTTCATAACCCTGACGAGCCGAAGGAACCTACCACTGCAACTTCGCCTTGGGTTCGGAGCAATCTTAGGTATATTAACGGCGGTCCCGCGGTTCGCCGTCGATGCGCAGCTGCGAGGTGGCGCCCGTGGAGTCTCACCCACGACCGGCCCTCGCACTCGGCATCCAAAGAGCCGTAACGCCCGGCTGCCGGGTATGACTTGCGACAACCGTCATTGGAGGTCAGCCATTATGACAAGGAAGACGTCGATAGCCAACCGGACTGCCGCGGCAACGGCCGTCCCTCTCGTCACGCTGCTGTTGTCGGCCTGCGTATCGCAGCAGCAATACCAGGCGGTGGTAACAGAGAACGACAATCTCAAGGCGCAGATCGCGGAGGCGCAGGCGCAGCAGAAGTTTGTAGAAGCGGGCGACCTGCTGTTCCCGGAGGGGGGTTTTAAGCTCAGCCCCGCCGGCCAGGCGGAGCTCGCCAACAATATCGTCCCTAAACTGAAGGGTCTCCCTCAGACCACCAAGATCGTTGTCTACGGCTATACCGACAATCTTCCGGTCGGACCCGCGCTGCAACAGCAGGGCATTCCGGACAATCTGGTCCTCTCAACACGGCGGGCCGCAGAGGTTGTGACGTTTCTCGTGTCGCAGGGCGTCCCCGCGGCCAGCATTTCAGCCAAGGGCTTCGGCGACACAAGGCCGGTCGCCTCGAACGATACGCCGCAGGGCCGGGCACAGAATCGTCGGATCGAAATCACGATCCAGGGACCTGGAGCCTGACGGGAACGCCCGGATGGCAGGGTGTAAGTTGGGTTCGAGGTTTCACAAGTCACAATCATTCAATACGACGAGGAGGTATCGTCCATGATCACGAAACCAGTTACCGCGGCCGGTGCCATCTGCCTTGGTGCGCTTATCTTGTCGGGCTGCGTCTCGCAGTCGCAATACGATGCGGCGGTGGCCGAGAACCAACAGCTGAAGGCGCAGCTGGCGGCGCTGCAGGCGGAGCAGAAATATGTCGAGGCAGGTGACTATCTGTTCCCATCCGGCGGCTTTCAGCTGAGCCCCGCCGGCCAGGCGGAGCTCGCCAACAATATCGCCCCCAAACTCAAGGGGCTCCAGAACGCCAAGATCGTGGTCTACGGCTTTACCGACAATACGCCGGTCGGAGCCGCGCTGCAGCGCCAGGGCATTCCGGACAATCTAGTGCTGTCGACGCGACGGGCGGCGACGGTTGTCAATTTTCTGATCGCGCAAGGGGTCAATCCCAACATCATTTCGGCCAAGGGGGTCGGCGACACGCGACCGGTCGCCCCGAATGACACGCCACAGGGCCGGGCGCAGAACCGCCGGAT